>USNJ01000121.1 GCA_900556055.1 uncultured Ruminococcus sp. | reverse complement strand
TTTATCAATCTGAGTCATCTTGCCGCCGATAGTAGGCTTTGTCTCAACGATATCAACATCAAATCCTGCCTCTGCGATATCAAGAGCAGTCTGTATACCTGCGATACCGCCGCCGATAACCAGCGCACGCTTAACAACGGGGCTTTCGCCTGCTGTCAGAGGAGCGTTCAGGTGTACCTTTGCGATAGCAGCCTTACCGAGGATAATAGCCTTTTCGGTACCTGTCTGCTTGTCCTTATGTATCCAGGAGCACTGCTCACGGATATTTGCGATCTCGACCATGTATGGGTTGATTCCCGCAGCCTGAGCGGTCTTGCGGAAGGTTGCCTCGTGCATACGGGGCGAGCAGGAGCAGATAACAACGCCTGTCAGACCATACTCTTTGATAGCGTTCTTTATCATATTCTGTCCCGCTTCGGAACACATGTACTGATAGTTAGTGGAGAAAACTACACCGGGCTCTGACTTGAGTGCTTCTGAAACAGCCTCAACATCGACGGTAGCAGCGATATTACTTCCGCACCAACATACGAATACGCCTATCTTCTGCATTTTTTCTCCTCCTTATCTCTTATATTTACGGAATGCGCTGACGATAGCCTGCTGTGGCAGATCCTCATCAAGCATATCGGGGATATTTTCAGCCTTGATGTGGTTCATGCCGCTCTGGCGAAGGAGTGCATTTCTGATTCCTTCTACGACCTTTGCAGGCTCTACCCCTCTGGGACAGCGCTCTACGCAAGCGTAGCAGGAAAGACATTTATAGATCGAATCGGAATTCAGCAGCGGCTCAAGGTCGCCTTTTTCCACCATGTAAACGAACTGATGGGGATGATATTCCATCTCGTCGTATGAGGGACAGGTTGCAGAGCATTTGCCGCATCTCATGCATTTGAGAACATTAACGCCGCTTGAACGGAGTACCTGTTCTTTTGTAACCTTGCTCATAAAGAAGCTCCATTTCTCCGCCGAACAATTTATATGGGAACGGACGAAACATTCATCGGCGGGAGATGTTCCGCAGTCCGATATAACGGACAGTTCCCCGTTCGTCAATCCTTGACGCCGAGAGCCTCAGCAAGGATCTCTGTAAAATAGTATACAGGGATATCATGCTCATCGGCATTCTTCTTAAGATTGTACAGGCAGAGAGGACAGGCTGTGATTATCATTTCTGCGCCGTTTTCCTCTGCGCTTTCAGCAACCTTGTTGCTTTTTTTCTTTGCAAGGTCCTTGTCCTCCATGGTCATGTAACCGCCGCAGCATTCGTTGCGGAGAGGATAGATAACAGGCTCTGCGCCGACAGCCCTGATGAAATCCTCGATGATAGAAGGATTTTCGGGGTTATCCATCTGCATTACCTTGCCGGGACGAAGCAGGAGACATCCGTAATAAGCAGCGATCTTTCTGCCCTTGAATGTATCGTTTGCCTTTTCTGCGATCTTGTCGAAGCCGACCTTGTCACGGAGCATCTCGAGGTAGTGGATAACGTTTGTTTCACCGTTGTAAGGCTCGTCAAGCTTCATGTAATTGTTAGCTTTCATAGCAAAATCGGCGTCATTTTTCATGGCGTCATTTGTCTGCTTGAGCACGTTGTGACATGCGGAGCAGAGCGTTACAAGGTCGTTACCCAGAGCCTTTGCCGATGCAAGGGATCTTACGGCAGACAGCTTAGAAGCGATCTCGTCCTTGGACATGGAAAAAGTACCGCCGCAGCACTGCCAGTCGGGGAGTTCTTCAAGAGTAACACCCAGAGCTTCAGCAGCCTTGCGTCCGTACCTGTCCAGATCCTTGGCTTTGGTTCTCAGCGTACAGCCGGGATAATAACTGAAAGTCATGGTAATTTTCCTTTCCCTGCGCCTTTTACAGCGCCTGTATATATTTTAGGGCATGGCGAAGGGGCACTCCCTCCGTCACGCCAATGATAACTGTTTATCAGACCATCTGCTCGGGATGGAATACCTCGTCAAACTTTTCCTCAGTCAGGAATCCGAGCTCTACGCATGCCTGCTTGAGTGAGATGTTGTCCTTGTAAGCCTTCTTAGCTGTCTTTGCAGCATTCTCGTATCCGATATAAGGATTGAGGGCTGTAACAAGCATAAGAGAGTTATGGAGATTGTGGTGCATCTTCTCCTTGTTAGCCTTGATGCCGACTGCGCAGTTCTTGTTGAAGGAGAGCATAGCCTCAGCCAGCAGTCTTACGGACTGGAGGAAGTTGTATGCGCATACGGGCATGAAAACGTTCAGCTCGAAGTTGCCCTGAGATGCAGCCATTCCGACAGCAACATCGTTGCCCATTACCTGAACAGCGACCATTGTAACAGCTTCACACTGTGTCGGATTTACCTTGCCGGGCATGATGGAAGAACCCGGCTCATTCTCGGGGATAAAGATCTCGCCGAGACCGTCACGGGGACCGCTTGCGAGCCACCTTACGTCGTTTGCGATCTTCATCATATCAGCTGCAAGTGCCTTTACAGCGCCGTGAGCGAATACGATTTCATCTTTACTTGTAAGAGAATGGAACTTATTGTCAGAAGTAACGAACTCCTTGCCTGTCAGCTGAGCAACAGCCTTTGCAACCTCAACATCGAAGCCCTTAGGAGTGTTGAGTCCTGTACCTACGGCAGTTCCGCCGAGGGCAAGCTGCTTCAGACCGGGCAGAGCAAGCTCGATCATCTTCTTGTCCTTTTCGAGGGAAGAACGCCAGCCGCTGATCTCCTGGGAGAACTTGATAGGTGTAGCGTCCTGAAGATGTGTACGTCCGCTCTTTACGATGCCTTCGTTCTCTGCTTCAAGCTTCCTGAATGTATCAACGAGAGTGTCGATAGCGGGGATAAGCTTGTCTTCGAGAGCGATAACAGCAGAAATGTGCATAGCTGTGGGGAATGTATCGTTAGAGGACTGACTCATATTGATGTCATCATTTGGGTGGAGCAGCTTCCTGCCTGCGATCTCGTTTCCTCTGTTAGCGATAACTTCGTTTGCGTTCATGTTAGACTGAGTACCGCTTCCCGTCTGCCATACAACGAGAGGAAAATGCTCGTTAAGAGATCCGCTGATAACCTCGTCGCATGCCGATGAGATAGCAGCGAGCTTCTCGTCTGTCATTTTCTCCGGCTTCAGAGCATGGTTTGCGATTGCTGCAGCCTTTTTAAGGATACCGAAAGCGTGAGTGATCTCACGAGGCATAGTTTCTATTCCGACGCCGATAAGGAAGTTCTCATGGCTTCTTTCGGTCTGGGCAGCCCAGTACTTGTCGGCAGGGACCTTGACCTCGCCCATAGAATCGTGTTCAATACGATATTCCATTGTTATACCTCTTTCTTGAAATATTTACGGAGAACGGCAGCTGCAAATGCTTCTGAGCAAAAAAACCGCAGCTCTGCGGCAGAAAACGCAGAACCGCTGGCAGCACTTCCGTCAAGGCTTATCCCCCTGTGTGACACGCACAACAAGGCACAATTCGCCTTTAATCTCCCCTATATACTATTATATTACTTTTTCCGCAATTGTCAATAGATTGTCCTTTGCTAACTCGATGCAAATTTTCCGTGCATTTTCTGTGGATTTTCAGAATTCATGCCTATTGAAAATTTCACGCAGATTTAATTGTGCATAATTTACAAAATTTTGATTTGTGATCGCACATATTTACAGCACATCAAACAGTGAATACCGTTCGGTGTGATTTTTTACGACTTTGTTAATTTTTTGACAAGCTCCATTGTCCGGACGCATTATATCCTCGGGAGCGGCACACACTTTTCCCTGAAAATATCATAAGCACCGGGCTGACAAAGCCGCATATAACACAAAAGAAACATAACGGATATGAAAGCTTTATGCACGCACAAAGTGAAATTATCCGAAATTTAACCGAAAATCTAAAAAATATGTATGAAGGTCAGGCTTACTGTGTGATATAGTTGTACAGTAATTTTATTCCGAAAAGGTGTTGAAAATGAGCTATAAAATAATTTTTCTCGATATAGACGGAACGCTGACAAATGCCGAAAAGAAGGTCACTCCCGCAACAAGGGAGGCTCTTTTTGAGGCACAGCGAAGAGGCGTTCTCGCAGCGATAGCATCGGGCCGCCCCGATCACGGAGTCGAAGCGCTGGCGCATGAAATAGGTCTTGACGAATTCGGCGGATTTACGCTTTCCTACAACGGCGGACGCGTGAGGAACTTCCGCACAAAGGAGCTGCTTATCGAACGCAGCCTTCCGAAGGACGTTTTTGCGGCGGCAAGCGTTCTTGCGCACGAGGTAAATGCGGATATCCTGACCTATGAGGGTGACACGATCATCACGGAAAATCCCGACAATGAGTATACTCAGATCGAGTCACGCATAAACGGTCTGCCGATAAATACAGTTGCAAACATCGGTGAATATGTGACTTTTGATGTTCCGAAATGTCTTATTGCGGGTGACGGCGAGCGCATGGCAAAGCTTGAACCCATGCTGAGAAACAGCCTTGAAGGACGTGCGGACGTATTCCGCTCAGAACCGTTCTTCATTGAGATAATGCCCTATAAAACGGACAAAGCAGCATCTATAACCGAGCTTACAAAGCTTCTCGGTATTGAGCGGAATGAAGTCATTGCCTGCGGCGACGGATTCAATGATGTGTCGATGATACGTGCGGCAGGACTTGGCGTTGCAATGGAAAACGCCTGCGAGGACGCAAAAAAAGCCGCCGATTTCATCACACTTTCCAATGAAAACGACGGCATTGCACACGTTGTAAACAAATTCATTCTTAACTGAAAAATGAGGTGCGTTTCACAAGAAGCGCACCTCATTTTTTATTTTCTCTTAAGGTCGGATTCTGCCTTGTCAATGAATTTCATGAGATCCTCGACCTTTTTGTTGTTGCTCTTTTTGGCGGGAGGAGCAAGCTTTTCCTTCGGAACAACTGCATCTGCGGGGATTGTCGGAACGGAAGTGCTTTCCTCTGTATTTGCAGCCTCAGCAGGCTTCTCAGGCTCTGTTCTGCCAAAGAATGTCTTTACGCTCTCGTCAAATGCGCTTGCTGACGGTTCTGCCTTTGCGGGAGCTGCTTCGGTCCTGATCGGAGCTTCTGCGAATTCTGCCATCTCCCTGCTTTCGAGGACGCTCTTTCTTGCCTTTGCGGCGGCAAGCTCGAATGCATCGTTTACTGCATTATCGGCACTTTTCGGTGCAACGGGTTCGATCTTTGTGGGGCGGCGCATAAGGCTGTCGTCAAACTCGGAAAGACCGCCCGATGTTCTTGCAGATGCAGTTACAGGCTTCTTTGCAAACTCATCGTCGGATGAGATAACATTTCTGCGGACATTTTCGCCGTAAAGCGGGTCAAACAGCGGATTTTCTGTACGCTCACGTTCAGCTCTGCGCTCTCTTACGCTGTTTTCAGCCTTATATTCAGCGATCCCTGCGGATTCATAAACAGATTTTTTGGGAGGCTCGGGCTTCTCATATTCAGCCTTGCCGTCGGAGCCGACAGAAAGGCGTGCTTCATTTTCCTCAGTATATTTTGGCTGCGAGATCCTGATCGGAGGCTCCTTCTCCTCTTCCCTTGCCTCAAATATCTCGTCGATATCATCAAGCGAGGACGCTTCCTCTTCCAGCCTTTTGACGTTGATTATGCGTATTATCTGGAACACGATTATGACGAAGCTGGGTATGATTATAACGAGCATTATGCCGAAGGTCGATGTCGCAAATCCGAGAAGAGTGCCTAATATCGACGACTTCCACATTGCCTTTGCTACGATATCGGTCTGCGGGACACGGAACGTCTGACTTTCAACAGCCGTGTTAAATTTCAGCGTATAATATTTCATTCCGCTTTCTTCCTCGATGTTCGTAACGCCGATAAACACGAGATCTTCGCCTATATTGGCAAGCACGGTATCGCCTGCCGCAACATCATCGGCCTTCGATTTCTGTGCGATTATAGCCGTTCCGCTGGGTATCGTAGGCTCCATGTTGTTTGCTTTCAGATAATAAAAGCTGTATCCGCCGACAGTCGGCATTGCGTTATCCTTTTTAAATGAAAAATAAAGCACGAGCATCGCCGCAATGCATATGGCGCATACTATTATAAATACTGTTTCGATCACAGATCCAACG
>USNJ01000120.1 GCA_900556055.1 uncultured Ruminococcus sp. | reverse complement strand
GCCGATTAATGCTGACGGATATACATACATCGACTGTCTGTGGGTCTCGGGGCAGTTCAAGGGACACGGCTATTCAAATCTTCTGCTTGAAGAATGCATAAATGACAGCCGATCGCAGGGCAGAAATGGACTTGTTGTACTCTCATCAAAGAAAAAGCTGGGTTTTCTTTCAGACCCGAAATATATTGCATACAAAGGATTTCAGGCAGCTGACAGTGCATCTCCGTATTTTGAGCTTATGTACCTTCCTTTCGATGATAATGCCGAAAAGCCGCATTTCAGAAAATGCGCAAAGGATAATTTCACTGATATGGCTGATGGATTTACGCTGTATTACACAAGTCAATGTCCGTTTACGGCGAAGTATGTTCCGCTGCTTGAAGATATTGTACGATCGAAAAATGTGCCGATAAATATTGTGCATATCGATACGAAAGATGCGGCGCAGAAATGTCCGTCGGCATTTACGGCATTTGCACTTTTCTATAACGGTGAATTTGTCACGCATGAGATATTATCGGAAAAGAAGTTTGAAAAATTACTTTCCGAAAAGGGATTTGCATAATATATTTCCGACTCTACGCAGCGTTCATTGATATTTATTTTCATTCGTATTATAATATGGATAAAGGAGGCGAACAGATCAATGGATCAGATAAAAACAGGAAAAATCATACGCAGCATAAGACTAAAGAAAAAACTTACTCAGCTTGAACTTGCGGAGATGATCGGGGTAAGCGACAAGGCAGTTTCAAAGTGGGAGCGCGGCTGCGGCGCACCCGATATTTCGCTTCTTCCGCTGCTTTCAGAGGCACTTCAGATCGACACCGAGGCACTGCTGAGGGGCGATACGGAGGAAAATGATATGAATAACGGAAATATGAAGAAGATGAAATTTTACATTTGTCCCGACTGCGGAAATATTGTGTTTTCGGCGGATAAGACATCTGTAAGCTGCTGCGGAAAAAAGCTTACGCCTATTGAACCGCAGCCCGAGGACGAAAAGCATTCGCTGAATGTTGAAACATCTGACGGGGATTATTACATCACATCTTCGCATGAAATGAAGCGGGATCACTATATTTCATTTATTGCGCTGCTGACAGATGACACGGCTGTTGTGAAAAAAAGGTATCCCGAGTGGAATTTTGAAGCACGTCTGCCGCACTATGCGCATGGCACACTTCTTTGGTACTGCATAAATGACGGCTTGTTTTATCGGGATGTGTAAGGAAGACTTTTTTATTGACATTTACATCTGATGGTATTATAATATAGGTATGGATCGGGACAGTAAAAATGTCACAGACCGCATGATCCTGAAAGGGATGTTTCAGATGAAAAACAAAGATTACATATCGTGGGACGAGTATTTCATGGGCGTTGCACTGCTTGCCGCAAAACGAAGCAAGGATCCCAACACACAGGTAGGTGCGTGCATCGTAAGTCCCCACAACATTATAATTTCAACAGGCTATAACGGATTTCCCAAGGGCTGCGATGACGATGTTTATCCGTGGGAAAGAGAAGGCGGATACAGTGAGACAAAGTATCCGTATGTCGTTCATGCGGAGCTTAATGCTATACTGAACTGCGAAGGCCGTCAGCTTGCGGGTTCGAGGATATATGTCAGCCTTTTCCCGTGCAATGAGTGTGCAAAGGCGATAATTCAGTCGGGAATAAGCGAGATCGTGTATCTCTGCGATAAATATTCCGACAGCGAAAGCACTGTCGCATCTAAGCGTATGCTTGAATCGGCGGGAGTTAAGATAAGGCAGCTTGTGCCTGATATCGAAAAGGTCGAGTTAATTTATAAATAAGGAGCGATCTCTATGGCAGGACCTGAAAAAACAAAGGAAGAACAGCTTGCGGATATGCTTGATAAGTTATTTTCCGAGGGTGGGGGACATGTTAATGTGACTGCTGCGGATATTGCGGATATGTCCGTTGATACATTCTGCTCATCTGACGGAACATGCCGGAACGGTGCATGTATGCAGCCTACCGAGCATCTCGATAAATATGACAATGAATAAGATAAGCCGATGCCATTTCATATGAATGGTGTCGGCTTTTTGTATGAATTGTAAAGAAAATACTTGACAAATACACGAAAATGGTATATAATCAATAATATAAAATTCTGAATCGGAGGTATCTTCATGGGTATTTTTAATGGAAAAGTAGCTATCATCACAGGAGGCGGCAAGGCGAAAAGCATAGGCTACGGAATTGCGACTGCATATGCAAAAGAGGGTGCGAACCTCGTTATTACAGGACGAAATCCCAAGAAGCTTGAGGACGGCAAAGAGGAGCTTGAACGTCTTTACGGTATCAAGGTACTTGCTGTTCAGTGTGACGGCGGAAATGAGGACGCTGTAAAGGAAACGGTTAAAAAGGCTGTTGACGAGTTCGGCAGGATCGACGTGCTCATCAATAATGCACAGGCATCAAAATCGGGTGTTCTTCTCGAAAATCACACAAAAGAGGATTTTGATCTTGCTATTTATTCGGGACTTTATGCAACATTTTTCTATATGCGTGAATGCTTCCCTTATCTGAAGGAAACAAAGGGTTCGATCATTAATTTTGCATCGGGCGCAGGACTTTTCGGACGTGTTGCACAGTCGTCATATGCTGCTGCAAAGGAGGGCATCAGAGGTCTTTCGAGAGTTGCGGCTACTGAATGGGCACAGTACGGAATCAACGTAAATATCGTGTGCCCGCTGGCTATGACAAGCGAGCTTGAGCATTTCAAGGAGAACTATCCAGATGCTTACAACGCAACACTCAAGGGTGTGCCTATGGGACGCTTCGGCGATCCTGAAAAGGATATCGGCAGGGTATGCGTATTCCTCGGTTCTGAGGACGCTAAGTATATGTCGGGTGAAACATTAACGCTCCAGGGCGGAAGCGGACAGAGACCGTAATTATCAGCTGAATATAAAAAAGAACGGGCGGTATGATCTGATGATCGTGCCGCCCGTTCTTATGTGGGAAGGATAACATCGTCCGAGGGGGGCTCGGACGATCCAAAGTATAAGGGAGATATCTAATTAATCATTGGTGATGCTTTCGGTTGTGTAAATGAACTTTACATTGCCGCTCATATCATCGGAAACGCCGGAGAATGTACCATAGTCAGCGGCGATATCCTTAAGAGCCTTGAGGCGGTCAACGATGCCGGAAAGATCACCGTCAAGAGCGGATGTCAGCTTCCGGATACCTGTTTCGTTGAATTCATTCATGCCGCTGTCAAGCTCCTTGGAGCCGTCCTTCAGGTCGGAGATGCCGTCTGTCAGAGTAACGCCGCCCTCCTGGAGAGCCTTAGCACCGTCATTCAGCTCTGTGCAGCCGTCTGAGAGCTGCTTAGCGCCCGACTGTACCTGAGATGCTGCGCCGTAAACCTGCTGTGCACCTGCTGCGAGCTGCTGGCTGCCGCTTGAAAGCTGACCTATGCCTGCGTCGAGGGAAGAAGCACCGTCATGGAGAGATGTAACGCCTGCGGAAAGCTCCTGTGCGCCCTTTGCAAGCTGTGCATTGCCTGCTTTGAGAGTTGAAACGCCGTCCTTGATAGCACCGCCGTCCTTGAGCTGTGCGGAAACCTGCTGCTGACCTGCTGTGCTCTGTTCAAGAGCATCTATCATAGCCTTGATATCTGCGGATTTGTTCTGATTATACATTGCTTTAAGACCTGCAAGTACCTGCTGATCTGCTGCTGCTGTCTTATCAAGTGCAGCTGCTGCGCTGTCAAGACCGCCTGAGAGCTGATCGATTCCTGTGCCTGCGCTTGTAAGACCGCCTGAGAGCTGATCTGCACCTGCTTTAAGCTTTTCGGAGCCCTGAACAAGCTGTGACGAACCTGCCTTTGCGGATGTGATGCCGTCATTCAGATCCTGAGCACCCTTGTTGAGAGAGCCTGCACCTTCTGCCAGCTGACCTGCACCGCTGTAAAGCTGATCTGCACCTGCTTTGAGGGATACTGTTCCGTCTGCGAGAGAGTCGATGCCCTCTGTAAGAGTACCTGCGCCGACTGACAGCTGAGAAATTCCGTCATAAAGTGCCTTTGTACCATCGCAAAGCTCTTCTGATGCATCGGAAAGCTTTGTAAGGGAGGAGTTAAGCTCGGAAACATCTGCGTCATCGGAAACATCGAAACCGCTGAGAACTTCGCTTGTTGCAACTGTTACAGTGGTTTCAAGCTCGAAATCCGTAACATCTGCGGATATCTCGAAATAATCGGGGATATCAATGTCCTTGTCGGCAAGACCGAGGCTTTCTTTCAATCCGGGGAATGCTGTGCCCATTACAACTACCTTGCTGCCATCGGAGATGACCTTGCCATTTGAAAGCTGAACATTTACGAACTTGTCGCTGTCAAGGGCGGTGACAGTTGCGAGCATATAAGGAGTGTAAAGCTCAGTCTGTTCGCCGTTTATGTCAACAGTCTGCTTTTCTGTGTTGGTGTAGTCATATCTGATAACTACGTGACCGCTCTTGCCTGCAAGCTCGGAAGGGGAGATCTCCTTGCCATCAAGTGTGTATGTGATCTTCATCTGAACGGGCAGCTCCTTGTCGCTGTCGCCTCTGTAATAGATATCGGAGCCGTTTGCAGCCCAGCTGATAGAATCGCCGTCTGCGGAGAATGTTTCATCGCCCTTGACGTTGTAGATATCCTTCAGGTCGGATATATCGGAAATGCTTGAAGCTGCGCCGCTGTTTTTCAGCCAGTCGGTGACAATAGTTCTGTTTACCTTGCCTGATGCATCGGAAAGAACATAAACTGTTTCGTCCTTTTCAGCCTTTGCTTCAGAAACCTTTCTTTCTGTCTCAGCAACGGAAACTACGCTTCTTTCCTCGACAGCAGGCGTGTCGTCTGCTGCGATATCGTTATTTGTGGAAGCATAAAGTGTGGTGCAGCCTGCGGAAACAAGAACTGCGAGAACTGCTGCTGTAATTTTTAAACCCTTTTTCATATATATCAGACTCCTTATAATCAATTCTGGTGTACAGGCTCATTTTTTGCCGAGAGACTTTCTTTTACGTCTGTACGGAAGCCTGCGCTTGTTTTGCAAATGATCTTATCAAATACCATGAACATAGAGGGGAGAACGAAGATAACAACTACCATGCTTATAAGAGCGCCTCTTGCCATCAGTGTGCAGAGGGAGCTTATCATGTCGATGTCGGAATAAACGCCTACGCCGAATGTTGCAGCGAAGAAACCGAATGCACTGACGATAATGGACTTGATAGATGTTCCGAGTGCAGTAGTGATAGCTTCTTTCTTTTCTGCGCCTCTGCTGCGTTCCTTTCTGTATCTTGTTGTCATCAGGATAGCGTAGTCAACCGTTGAACCAAGCTGGATAGTACCGATAACGACAGATGCGATGAACGGGAGCGCTGTGCCTGTGTAGCAAGGAATGCCCATGTTGATGAAGATAGCAAATTCAATTACACAAACGAGGATAACAGGGAGTGTTACGGACTTCAGAACGACTGCTATAAGAATGAATATAGCTGCGATAGAAATAGTATTTACAACTGCGAAGTCAGTGTCTGTGATGTCGATAAGATCCTTTGTACAGCTTGCTTCACCGATGACCATGCCTGTGCTGTCATATCTCTTGACGATGTTCTTGAGGATATCGCACTGTACATTTACCTCGTCGGAAGCTACTGCATATTCAGAGCCAACCAGCATAAGCTGCCAGTTTTCACTTTTGAGCGTTGAAAGAAGATCTTCGGGGATAACTTCTTTCGGTACATTCGGTCCGATGATCGAATCAATTCCGAGTGCGAAGCTTACGCCGTCCTGAGCGGAAATTTCTTTCAGCATATTGTTAGCGTCCTTTTCGGACATATCTGCATTAACGAGGATCATGTGAGTCGAGCTCATGTGATATTCCTCATCAAGCTTTGCGTTTGCTACGATACTGTCGAGGTCACGGGGAAGTGTGGAATCCAGATTGTAATAAACATCTGCATTTCTGTATCCGTAGAATGCGGGGATAAGGATAACAAGGAAGAGTGTTACGAACACGCCGTAATGATTTGTTACCCAGGAAGCAAACTTGCTGAAGTCTGGCATGATGGGCTTATGCATTGTCTTTTCAAGAGCC
>USNJ01000119.1 GCA_900556055.1 uncultured Ruminococcus sp. | reverse complement strand
TGATCTCTGTCAGACCTGCGCTGATGCCGCTTAGAAGTGAGTCTGTTGAAAGCGCAGCAGCAAGCGCGGTCGCTTCAAACGGACTGATGGATTTGGATCTGTCGCAGTCAGCAGCGGTTTCGTCAATGTAAAGGCTGACGGCGAATCTTATCCCCCTGCATTTTATGCAAAGATTTTTACCTGAGCATTTTTTTAGTATACGCTTGATAAAATGTCCCAGAATGCAAATTATTCCAAGGATAAAAAGTGCCCAGAAGGATATTTGACGGCAGATCTCGCGGTCGAAGCATTTCTCGATAATATCGGAAAAAAAGAGGGAAACGGACAGAAAAAGCGTTCCTACAAAGCTGATTATGATTGCTGAAACAGGCGGCAGCTTTATTTTTTCCGATGCAAGACCTATCCCCGCAGCCAGGCAGTCAAGCGAAAGTGCGGCAGACATAAGCAAAACTTTCAACATTGTGCAGCAGGATCCTTTCTTCATAGTTTAATCAGGTGCTTTGTTTTATATTATGAAGTCAGGAACGGCAGCGTGAATTTATTTCGTAAAATGTTGAAAACTGTTAACTTTTAGAGTACGGCTTTATAACTATTGACGTTTATAATCGAATATGTTATAATATTATTGTGTTAACTTTACATTTAGGCTCAAAAACGCCCATTTGTAAAACAATGTTGATAACTATTCCAGTTTATGAAAATATTTGTGAATTATTGGGAGGCAAGGATTTATGCCATTAAAGGATCGTGTTCTCGCTGTTCTTGAAGAAAACAAGGGTAAGAGCGTTTCGGGAAGCGATATAGCAGCGTCGATCGGTATGACGCGCAGCGCAGTCTGGAAAGCTATAAAATCTCTCAGAGAAGAGGGCTATTCTATATATGCTGTGACAAACAGGGGCTACTGTCTGTTAGATGAGAGTGACATTCTCAGCGAACCCGGCATAAGAAGCTATCTGAAAACTGAGCGTCTCGGAAGGCACTGCGATATATTCAAAACTATTGATTCGACTAATACCTTTGCCAAGAGCCTTGCTCAGCTGGGCGGAGAGCATGGTTCGATAATCATTGCCGAACAGCAGACAGCCGGCAGAGGCAGAATGAGCAGATCATACTATTCTCCCGGAAACATGGGAATATATATGAGCGTTATTCTTCGTCCGAAAATGTCTGTTGAATATTGCCTGATGATAACGTCCTGTGCAGCTGTTGCTGTTGCGGAGGCTATTGAAAATGTCTGCGGCGTTAAGGCTGACATCAAGTGGGTGAATGATATTTATATCAACGGCAAAAAGGTCTGCGGTATTCTGACTGAGTCTGCTATTGATATTGAGCATGGTGGACTTGAATATGCTATCCTCGGAATAGGACTTAATGTCACAAATGATTCCTTCCCGAAGGATCTTGAAAATACCGCTACATCCCTTTACCTTGAAACAGGCAAAATATTCTCACGTAACCAGCTTATTGCCGAGATACTCAATCGTCTTGAGGCAAATCTTGCTGCTATCTCTGATAAATCATTCCTTGATGAATACAGAAAGCGTTCTATTCTTTTCGGACATAGGGTAGCTATCACGAAGAATGAAGTTACTGAATATGCAAACTGTGAGGGAATAGACGAGTACGGTCGCCTTGTTGTCACTATGGAAGGCACAGGTGAGCGCCGTGAGTTGAATTCCGGCGATGTAAAGGTCGCTGATAAATAAGAGCTTATAAAAATATCCCATCGGTTTTGCCGATGGGATATTTTTTTGCATGAAAAAAACGCTTTGCGAAAGGTTACCCTTATCGCAAAGCGCCTTTTTGTGTCGTTGATGATCCTTGGATTATTCCTGCTTCATCTTAGCAAAGCAATCGCTGCAGTATACAGGACGGTCTTCTCTGGGTCTGAAAGGAACCTTAGCTACGCCGCCGCAGGAAGCGCATGTTGCCTCAAACATTTCTCTTTCGCCCTTAACGCCGTTCTTTCTTGCGTCACGGCAAGCCTTGCATCTCTGGGGTTCGTTCTGGAAGCCCTTTTCAGCATAGAATTCCTGCTCGCCGGCTGTGAATACGAACTCATTGCCGCATTCCTTACATACTAATGTCTTGTCTTCAAACATTTGATTTCCCTCGCTTAAATATAATTTGGACCTGAGGACGGACTCCCACCGACACCTTTGCTATGATAAAACAACGCTCTTTAATTAAGCTACTTGGCCATAATATCTCAGAATAATTTTGGAAGAGCCGCTCTGAGCTTGCGGCGTGTACGCATCAGCGAGTTGTCAACCGACTTTTCACTGACATTCAGCCTTTTGGCTATCTGTGAATATGAGCATCCGTTCAGAAACAGTCCGAATATTTCCCACTCCTTATGTGACAGCAACGATGATATAGTATCATACAGCTCCTTCATCTTTTCCCGTTCGATAAGGATATCTTCGGGAGTTGACAGGGAAGAGGAATCTGCTTCATCATCGGTCAGCTCTTCATCTGTGGTTATATCGACGTGCTTTGCAATAACGTTTTTCATCCTGTTAGCGGCGCATACATCTGCATATGTTGCAAATTTTACACCCTTTCCCGGGTCGAATGTTTCAGCAGCTTTTATCACCGCCAGCAGACCTTCCTGAAGAAGATCGTCTGCATCTGTGGGATATTTTGCTGCAAAGCTGCACGCTTTTGCAAGAACAGGCTTTGTAAATCTTGAAACAAGATAAGCAAGAGCGGAACTGTCAGCTTTTGAACGTACTGCAAGTTCTTCGTCGGAAAGCTCCGACAGTTTCTGATTAAGATCACCGCTCGGCATTGTACAAACCTCATCGTTTCATTTTCTACACAATTATTATAACATTTTGTTTCTTATTTGTCAAGCAATTTTAAAAAAGCATAAAATCTTAGGCAATGTGACAAATATTTCTTTTGAATGGACGCTGAAATCGTCAAATTAAATAAATTGCGGCTGTAATTTACATCATCCGACCGAAAATAACTTCTGAACCGGAGGATAAAATCACAGCCGCAGAGAATTCAAACGTTATGCAAAATATTAACCTGTTTAACGATCAAAGTATATGATCACATATCGTCAAGCTTCAGGGAAGCAGGATCGACTGTTCCGTCATAGCCGTCATCAACAACTTCGTTGGATGATGCAGCACTGTTCGTCTGAGCCTCGATAGCCTTTGCCATATTTTCAAGCTCGCTCAGGTCAAATCCGAGAGGAGCAGCTTTCTTGGGTGCTGGCTTGCTTGCAGGTGCTGCAGGTGCAGGTGCAGGTGCAGGAGCCGGTGCAGGTGCAGGAACCGATGCGGGCTTAGCGGGAGCGGGAGTCGAAGCCTTGGGAGCAGGAGCGGATGCCTTCACATTATCGGCAACCGGTTTATATCCGTTTTTTAATGAGGAAGAAGTCTGTGCAATTGTTTCCTTAGCTTTGCTGAGCTTGGCAAGGCTTTCACTGGAGAACATTTCAAGAACTTCATTCAGCTTAGCAACATTCTGTTCGATAGTATTGAGATCATCAGCAACTTCAGCCTTGACCTTATCTGATGCAGCACGCATTTCAGCGGATCTGTCCTGAGCATCTGCGAGAACCTTCTTAGCATTCTCATCTGCTGTCTTAACGATAGATGCAGCCTTGGAGTTAGCCTCGTCAACTACCTGGTTAGCAAGCTTCTTTGCATCCTCGTCCATCTTCTTAGCATTTTCCTTAGCCTGTGCAACGATGGCATTAGCGGATTTCTGAGCCTCGATAAATACGTTTGAAATATCGAATGCGGCAGATTCCTGAGATGCGGCTGCAGGATTGTTCTTAGCATCTGTAAGCTGCTGTTCGAGGTCTGCACACTTCTCCTTGAGAGATTCGATCTCATTGTTCTTGGAAGAGATCTCATCTTCTGCGCTCTTCATCTGGAGCTTGAGAGTATCGTTGTTTGCCTGTAATTCGGAAATCTTTGCCTTATCCGCGGCAAGCAGCTCCTCGTATTTTTCAGCGCCCTCAAAGTTTGCTGAGCCTGCGCCTTCAAGCATAGCATTCTTGCTTTCCAGCTCCTGTTCGAGAGTGTAAATCTTCGTATTCAGTTCGTCAACGTAGTTCAGTACGTCTTTTTTATCGAATCCGCCGAAGCTGACCGTTTTGAGAAAACCTGTACTCTCCATAAGTAACTAACCTCCAAAAGTATATTTTTCCGGCATACAGCGGATTGCAAGCTCCGTCAGCCGTAGAAAATGTCCGCAGATAAGCGGGGGACCAATGAATAAATATCATCTGCCCTTTATGTACAGATATATTATATCATATTTATTCACAAATCACAATAGAATTTTAAAAAAACTAATGTACAAAAATATGAGTGTATTTTCGTCATTTTCACCATTATTTTTCGGCTTTCCGTAAAATAAGCCATGTTGCGACAGTTGCTACTATTGATATTGCGACGGCGAACCATGAAGTTGGCACAGGAAGCCCCGTAACATTCATGCCGTAGAAGCTGAAAACAATGGTCGGAATAGCCATAAGTATCGTTATGATAGTCAGTCTTTTCATTACGATATTAAGATTGTTGGAAATGACGGAAGCAAAAGTATCTGTCATTCCCGAGAGGATGCTCGTGTATATGCCTGCCATTTCGATAGCCTGTTTGATCTCAGTGAGAACGTCCTCGAGGAGATCCTGGTCGTCCTCGTAGAGCTTGATTATACGTCCTCGGAGGATCTTTTCAAGTGTTACCTCGTTTGATTTCAGGGAGGTCGAGAAGTATACGAGTGATTTCTGAAGGTCAAGCATCTGGATAAGCTCTTTGTTCTTCATTGACCTCTGCATCTGCTTTTCGGTCAGGTTTGTCAGCTTGTCGATCTGCTTCAGGTATGCAAGAAACTTCATTGCGATACGCAGAAGTATAGTCAGCAGGAACTGAGTTTTCAGCTGTGTGCGGAGATTCCGTATCTGACCGCCGTACATCTCTCTTATTATAATATTATCTCTGAGTGAGATCGTGAATACGCATGAGGGTGTCAGGATTATGCCCATAGGCATTGTATAATAGGAGATAGCGTTTCTGCTGTCGTTTTCGGCAACAGCGTAGTCAACGATTATCAGAGTCTGATCGTCTTCGCTTTCGATACGCGAGGACTCCTCCTCATCGAGTGAGGAGCGGACAAAGCCTGCGTCCAGTCCAAAGTCGTCGATAATATGCTCGATCTCTTCGGGAGTAGGGGCAATAACTGACACCCAGCAGCCATTGTCAATATCGTCGATCTCGACAAGGCCGTCATCGCTTGTTTTATAGAAGTTTATCATCGGAAATACCGCCTTTCACACGAAAAAGCGGCGGTCTATTGCAATATGGACGGCTTTCCGTGTATTAAGATTTATTTTCATACCGTGGCTGTCAGGTTGCGGCAGAGACGGATCGCTGTTCATAGTGCACCTCCATAGATCGTAATTGGCTGCATTGGTCAGAAAAAGCATTCCCTGGTAACGTAATTTCCTGCATTCAGCCAGACGAGTCTTTTGAAAATATGCGGCTGATCGGGCTTCATTGTTCCTGCAAAATTTTTTCTGAAGGATGCCAGAAAAACGCAGTCGGCTATCTGCGACATATATTTGTCTGCATCTCTCAGGCAGTCGGGATGAAATTCATCGCCGATATAGATCACCTTGTCGGCTTTATCGGCAACGTTTCTGCATCGGTTTTCAAATGTCGGCGGAAGATCGCCGATAAATCCGTCATACGGCATACAGCAGTAGAGCTTCATATTTTCAAATCCGGGAAAATCTCTGCGCAGGCTGATTATTGATTCGCCTGTCCAGAGCGGGACTCCCGGGTAGCAGCCGCACATAAATGTGTCGAACCCTTCGGAATAGAGCTTGGTTATATGCCGTATTATCTCCATTTTCAGGAGAGTTGACCGCACTTCGGTCTCGCCTGCAAGGTAGTTATCCTTGACGGCGGGCACGCCTATGCACGCACATATCATTGTCGGACAATCCTTTCGTGGAAAAAAATCAGCAGTTATCCTTAGACCTTTTTCGCCGGTAGCTTCTGAAGTCAAATCCGAGAAGCTCGCAGACGTGAAGCAGCATCTCCTGCGTGCAGGCTAAGATATCGTCAGCCTCATCGTAGGAAACGGTCAGCGGGATATCGGCGG
>USNJ01000118.1 GCA_900556055.1 uncultured Ruminococcus sp. | reverse complement strand
CGTTATCCCCGTAAGGCAGATAGGTCAGACGGCAAGACGCTTCGCAAAGGGCGATTTCTCCGTCAGGATATCCAAGAAAAATGAAGATGAGATAGGCGAGCTGTGTGACATCATAAATCACATGGCGGAGGAGCTTGCCGCAGCCGATGCCATGAAGAATGAGTTCATATCGAGCGTTTCGCATGAGCTGAGAACGCCGCTCACCGCAATAAAGGGCTGGGCGGAAACGCTAAACGACATGACCGACGATCCCGCCGCTGTCAGCAAGGGAATGAAGGTCATAATCAGCGAAACGGAGCGCCTTTCGCAGATGGTAGAGGAGCTTCTCGACTTCTCACGCATACAAAACGGCAGATTTACCCTCGTCAAGGCGACTATGGATGTGCTTGCCGAGCTGGGCGACGCAGTTCTGATATATGCGGAAAAGGCAAAAAAAGAAGGTATCGAGCTTGTCTATGACGAGCCTGAGATGCTCCCGTTCATTTACGGCGACAAAAACCGTATAAGACAGGTTTTTATCAACGTTATCGACAATGCCATAAAATATTCCGACAAGGGCGGTCTTGTTTCCATTCAGGCGGGCGAGACGGACGACGGATATGTTGAGATCGACGTTTCCGACACGGGCTGCGGAATAAGCCCCGAGGATCTGCCGAAGATCAAGACGAAATTCTATAAGGCAAACCACACCCGCAGAGGTTCTGGAATAGGTCTTGCAGTCGCAGATGAGATCATCTCGATGCACGGCGGAACACTCGAAGTCATAAGCGAGCTGAACGTGGGAACAACGGTCATAATCCGTCTTCCCGCAGAAAAGAAAAATTAGGAGCATTCTGTTAAATGAGCAGTGAAAAACATAAGACCTCAATAGGCGGTCAGGCGCTTATCGAGGGTATAATGATGAGAGGTCCCGGACTTGCTTCAATGGCGTGCAGACTTCCTGACGGCACTATCGACGTTGAAACATGGGAGATAAAGTCGGGAAAAAATGCACCGTGGTACATGAAAACACCGTTTATCCGCGGCTGCATAAACTTCGGCATATCCTTTGCTGACGGAATAAAATGCATGATAAAGTCCAACGAAAAGCAGCTGACGGACGATGACGACGAGGAGGAGATGACCAGGTTCGAGCAGTGGCTCTCCGATAAGCTGGGGGACAAGCTTGTGCCTGTTATAATGCTTATCGGCACGGTCATCGGAATTGCGGTAGCACTCTGCCTTTTCAAATTCCTGCCTATGTTTCTGAGCAGCCTGCTGGAAAAGATCGGCGTGGGACGAATCGGCATAAACATCTGCGAGGGCGTGCTGAAGATACTTCTTCTTGTCGGATATATGTGGGTGATATCCCTTACGCCTGATATCGCAACGACATTCAGATATCACGGAGCGGAGCATAAGACCATAGCCTGCTACGAGGCTGAGCTTCCGCTGACGGTCGAAAATATCCGCAAACAGACAAGATTTCACCCGAGATGCGGCACAAGCTTCCTGCTGATCGTTGTGCTGCTGAATATTTTTGTCAATATGTTCCTGCCTTACGGAAGTGCTAATATGCTGCTGAGATTTTGTCTTCAGCTTCTGCTGCTCGCACCTATCGCATCGGTATCCTATGAGCTTATAAAGCTTGCGGGACGATATGATAATCTGTTCACAAAGATCATATCCGCACCGGGTCTGTGGCTCCAGCATATCACAACAAAAGAGCCGACCGACAAGCAGATAGAGGTAGCGATAGCTGCTATGGAAAAAGTCATTCC
Organism: uncultured Ruminococcus sp.; assembly: GCA_900556055.1. Taxonomy (GTDB): domain Bacteria; phylum Bacillota; class Clostridia; order Oscillospirales; family Ruminococcaceae; genus UMGS1889. The sequence continues at coordinate 4,444 of USNJ01000118.1, read as the reverse complement.
CGAAAACAGGGAGGACGACAAATGGTGACTGTACGCGCACTTTACGAGCTTGCAAAGGCATCTCTTGCGCAGTGTGCGGACGATGCTGCGGCATTTGAGGCGGACTGCTTATGTGAGGATATCCTCATGATAAACAGAACACAGCGTCTTATAGCTCCCGAAACCGAGATCCCCGAGGACAGGGAAAGGCGTTTCAGAGATGCAGTCAGCAGGCGCAAGAACGGATATCCGCTTCAGTATATCCTAGGAAGATGGGAGTTCTGCGGATTCCCGTTCAAGGTCGGAGAGGGCGTGCTGATACCTCGTCCCGAAACGGAGATACTTGTTGATGCTGTTTATCAGCGCATGCAGCACAGATGCTCAAAGAGGATAGCCGATCTGTGTGCGGGAAGCGGTGCGATAGCCGTGTCGCTCAGGAAGCTGCTGCCCGATTCAAAGGTGTTCGCAGTCGAGATATCGGGCGATGCAATGCCGTATCTCAGCGAGAACTGCCGCATGAACGGTGCTGATGTCACGATAATAAGGGGAGATGTCTGCGATGGACGCATACTCCAGAATTTTGCCGATCCGGACAGCCCCGGGGATTATATAAAGCTTGACTGCATAGTTTCAAATCCGCCGTATGTAACCTCAAAGGAAATGACAGAACTTCAGAAGGAAGTGACGTTCGAGCCGAAAACTGCTCTTGACGGCGGCACGGACGGACTGAATTTCTACCGTATCATAACCATGCTCTGGAAAGGGCTTCTGTCGGATAACGGCATAATGGCGTTTGAATGCGGAGCAGGTCAGGCGGACGCTGTAAGCGGGATAATGACTCAAGCAGGATTTGTAAATGTTGATACAATATGCGACCTTGCGGGAATACGCAGAGTCGTTGTCGGAATAAACGGATAGGAAGGAAAGATAAGAATGGCGATCGAAAAGAAGAAAAACGACAAAAAACAAACACTTGCGGCTACTCTCCCGAAAACAGCCGATGAAAAGGCAAAGGCACTTGACAATGCTATCTCGCAGATAGAAAAGACATACGGAAAGGGTACTGTAATGAAGCTCGGACAGGCTCAGACCTATGAGGTCGATGCTATCCCGACAGGCTCTATGACGCTTGATCTTGCACTTGGCATAGGCGGCGTTCCGAGAGGAAGAATAGTCGAGATCTACGGTCCCGAAAGCTCCGGTAAGACCACTGTTGCACTGCATATTGCCGCTGAAACACAGAAGCTCGGCGGATATGTTGCGTTCATTGACGTTGAGCATGCTCTTGATCCTGTATATGCAAAGGCTCTCGGCGTAAATATCGACAATCTTCTCGTTTCGCAGCCTGACAGCGGCGAGCAGGCACTTGAGATCGCTGAAGCACTCGTCCGTTCGGGTGCTATCGACTGCCTTATCCTTGACTCTGTTGCAGCTATGGTAACAAAGGCTGAGATCGACGGCGAAATGGGCGATACACATGTCGGTCTGCTGGCAAGACTTATGTCGCAGGCTATGAGAAAGCTTACAGCTGTTATATCAAAGTCAAACTGCGTTGCTATCTTTATCAATCAGGTGCGTGAGAAGATCGGTGTTATGTACGGAAACCCCGAAACTACTCCCGGCGGACGTGCGCTGAAGTTTTACAGCTCTGTCCGCATAGAAGTAAGAAAGAGCGATATCCTCAAGAACGGCTCCGAGCCTTACGGCGCACGCACAAAGTGCAAGGTCGTAAAGAACAAGGTCGCTCCTCCGTTTAAGGAGTGCGAATTTGACATGATATTCGGTCAGGGCATATCGAGAACGGGCGAAGTCCTGGATATTGCCGTTGAACTGGATATAATAAAGAAGAGCGGCGCATGGTTCAGCTATAACGATCAGAAGATCGGTCAGGGCCGTGACAATGCAAAGAAATTCCTCGCAGATAATCCCGAGATAATGAAGGAAGTCGAGGGGAAGATCAAGGAAAATTCCGCAAAGCTTGCATTTGTCAGCAAGAGCGATAAGAAGGGAGCGGCAGTAAAGGAAGCTGCTTCGGAGGCACTTGATGCGCCTGCTGAGCCTGCTGAGCCATCTGCCGATATTCCTGCGGACAACATAAACATCGACATCGACGCTGAGGAGGATTTCGAGGAATTCACTCCCGTCGATCCCGACTAAATCATCATGAGGATACAAAGCTGCGCCGTTTACAAGGGTTCGACCTATGAGATAATATTCGAGGAGGGAGGAAGGATATATCTTTCCTCCGAGATAGTCCGCTCAAAAGCCCTGAAGGACGGCACGGAGCTTTCAAGACAGGAAGTTGCCGCACTGATGTATATGCAGCAGTACAGAAAGGCGAAGGAACGTGCGCTGTATATCATCGAGGCGGGCGACATAAGCTTTAAGGGGCTTTACGAAAAGCTGGAGAAGAATTACAGTCAGCGTGTCTGTCTGGACGTATGCAAAAAAATGGTGTCGATAGGTCTTATCGACGACAGGAAATACGGCGCAAAGCTGGCGGCAAGACTGTTTGAAGCAAAGCTTTTCGGATATTACCGTGCAAAGCAGGAGATGAAGCGCAAGGGCGTTCCCGATGAGTTGATCGAGGAGCTGTGCGCAGAATATTCCGATACTGCACAGGATAGGCTCGCTGAGCTTATAGGAAGGAAATATGCCTCAAAGCTCGATGATGAAAACGGCGTGCGCAAGGTCAAGGCGGCACTTGCGAGAATGGGCTATTCCTATTCCGATATAAACGAAGCGATGAAAAGCTTCGGAGATGATGAAGATGAATGAAAGGACTGCGTTTATATGAAAAACTGCATGAAGGCGATAATTGCGGTGCTTGCGGCTCTCGGAGCGGCAGTCGCTGTAAAGACAGTTCTCGAGCTGGCGGATAACAGCAGAAAAATCTACTATGAGGTGAACAGCCACCGCTGAGGAGCGTTTTTGTGAACAAGTATAAAACTCTTGCGGGCAATACGCTGATATTTGCGATAGGCTCGTTCGGTGCAAAATTTCTGAGCTTTCTGCTCGTTTCTCTTTATACGGGCTGTCTGACGGAAGCGGAATACGGCATTCAGAATCTTATATATGACACGGGAAATATCCTCGTGCCGATAGTGAGCCTTGCAATGTCGGACGCTGTTGTCAGATACGGTCTTGACAAAAATTACGATAAGCGCAAGGTCTATACGATAGCCATTGTCATGATGGCGATGGGAATGACGGTGTTTGCGATATTGTCCCCGACGATAAATCTCGTAAGCAAGCTGCGCGGCTACGGCTTCCTGCTGTATGCGTTCGTTTACTGCTCATGCTTCCGTCAGGCGGCATCTCAGTTCGTGCGTTCGCTTGGCTATGTAAAGCTTTTTGCGGCGGACGGAATATTCTCAACGCTGACGATAGTCCTTTTCAATGTCATTTTCATGGTCTGGCTGAAAATGGGTGTTACGGGCTATATGCTGTCGGTCATACTGTCGGATACGTGTTCATTCCTTCTGCTGACGCTTATCGCAGGGCTGCATAAGTATCTCGACCTTAAATATCTCGATAAAAAGCTTATGAAGGATATGCTGAGATATTCGATACCGATGATACCTGCGCTTATAATGTGGTGGATAATCTCATCGTCCGACAAATATGTTCTCGCATATATGGTGGACGACAGCTCAATAGGCATCTACTCCCTCGCAAACCGCATACCTACGCTGCTCATGCTTGTTTCGACTATGTTTTATCAGGCATGGCAGATGTCGGCTATCACGGAGAATGAGGATAAACAGGTCGGCAAATTCTATGCGCAGGTCTTTTCGGCTTACAGCTCGATAATGTTCATAGGTTCGGCGGGGATAATGCTTTTCGGCAAGCTGATACTTATGCTCCTGACGATATTCAGCAAAAATGCCGAGGGATACATGGAAGCGTTCCATTATTCGCCTATCCTGATAGCGGCAGTGCTTTTCCAGTGTTTCTGTCAGTTCCTTTCCACGATATATTCTGCGAGAAAAAAGACGGTAAATTCCTTCTGGACCAGCTTTATCCCTGCGGCACTGAATATAGTGCTTAATCTGCTGCTTATCCCGAAATACGGCATTTACGGTGCTTCGTATGCAACGCTCGCAAGCTATTTCGTATGCTTTGCTGTAAGGATATTCGACACAAGACGGTATATCCGCTTCAAGGTGGCATTCGGCACGCTGATCGTGAACACTGTGATAATCGTTGTTATGATGCTTATCGCATCGGCAGAACCGAAGCTTTGCTACCTCTGGCTCAGCCTGCTGTTTATACTTATCGCACTGCTGAATTTTAAGGCGATAATCAGGACCGCAAAAAAAATATTTGCAAAAGAATTTGCTAAAATGATTTTATGCGAAAATTTTAATAAACAAGAGTGTAATAATTGTAAATCATGTATAGAATTTTCAAGTGGAAATAATCCAGATTTTACATATATAGAGCCTGAAGGGAAAAATATAAA
>USNJ01000117.1 GCA_900556055.1 uncultured Ruminococcus sp. | reverse complement strand
CCGCCGTGAATGCGGCAGACAGCCATTTTGAGAACTTTTTCATACTTGTCTCGCTCCTTTATATAATGATACGACAGACCTATCGCATAATATTTATACTGATATTTTACCGCAATTATATGGTTTTGTCAACAAACCGTCTTTCATTTAGTGCAAAGTTTACAATCTTGAAAAAATTATCACTGTATTATCACAAAAGAATAAACCAACGTTGTCAATGCGATCCCCGCATTACGCAAAAGCAGGCACACCCGCCTACTGACGGAATATGCCTGCCAAAAAATGCAGTTTTATCAGCCGATAAATTCATAATTGTCGGGAAGGAACACGTTTACCTCGTTATTTCCGCCGCTTTCCGCAACATAGCGGTAAGTGCCTCCGCCGCTTCTGACTTCCCTGATGAATTCGCCTACGCTGTCGAATTTATGCATAGCAAGCGGTTCGCCGAAGGTGTTGACAGCCTTGATATCCTCGACAGTATTTCCCGTGATATTTCCTCCGAAGACGACTGTTTTTTCTGTCGGTGCGCCGAGTGTGACGCAGTTGCCGGAAAGGATATTGAGTTCGAGTTTTCCGCTTTCGATAGTAACAGAACCCTTTTCGCTCCTGTCGCCTATGCCGCAGATATTTCCGCCCTCAGCCCTGACGGTCACGCTGCCCGAATGAACGACTGTATTTATTTCTGAACCTATGCCGCCGATGCCGACAGCGTTCTTTGCGTTTGCCTTTGTGAATATATGTCCCTCGTTGATCTCGATAGTGCCCTTGCTGTCGGCAAGTCCGCCGATGCATGCACAGGTATCTCCCGAGCAAACGGTGCTGACATCTGCGCAGGTGCTGAGCCTGATATCGCCCTTGAATGTTCCCAGACCGACTGCCTCAGCGCCGCTGGATTCGATATCAAGTACGCCCTTTACAAGGCTTATCTCACCATTTCCGCTTATGAAGCCCATGCCTATCGTCTTTTCGCCTGTTGTTCTGATAACGGTCCTGCCCTGGACCATCTTTATCAGCGATTCCTTGGCGATGCCGCCGCCTATCGCTATCGAAATATCGTCATTTGCGGCTGCGGTGACCGTACCCGAAGAATTGAATACTATCTCGCCGAAGTCCTCGGATTTTCCGCCGCCTATGCATGCGCCGTGCGAATCACATGTAACAGAGAGATCGCCGTCGCCCGTGAATACGACTCTTGAACCCGCAGGAACACGCACTCCTGCGCCCGTGATCGTATTTGTACCCTTCAGTTCGATCTTGACGTTTGCGCCCTCTTCGAGGATTATCGCAGGTCTGTCCATGCTTTCAACAGTGATATTATCAAGAGTAAGCGTGCTTTCCGAGCCCTTTGGGAACACGAAATTGATCGGGATAGCACGATGATTTTTGTTTGTGACAGTGACTCTGCTTCCTGCTACGACAATATCCGTATAGCCCTGGAGCGCCGCCGATGCGATATCGACGATCTCAGTGCCGTTTGCTTCAAATATCCTGCGTTCCTTTCTTGTCCTTCTGAGATTTATCTCTACAATAAGCTCACGTATCTCAGCGGGGATATCTCTCAGGATAACAGACTGCGGGCGGCAGGTGAAAAAGCCCTGTATAAGGTCTGCGCCGAGGTTTATTACAGTTTCAAGCTCCTCAGCCGTTTCGATGCCCTCTGCGATTATGCGTATATCATGCTTGGAGGCAAAGCTTATCATATTCGACACGAGATGCTGCTTCTGAGCATTTGAGTTGATGCCTGTCAGCAGCGAACGGTCGATCTTGATGTAATTCGGCTGGGATTTCAGCAGGTTGGATTCATTTGAATAGCCCGTTCCGTAGTCATCGAGCGCAAGCAGTGACTTATGGCTCACGAATCTCTGACGGAGCATTTCGATGGTTTTGAGCGACATTTCGCTGCTCTCTGTGATCTCAACAACGAGATAGCCGAACAGCGGCTCATAGTTTTCCAGCAGATACTTATAGTCATTTTCCGTCAGCGAGCAGCTGGGGATAGAGTTCAGGAACACCTTTCTGTCCTTGAAAAGATCCTGATTTTCATATACCTTTGCAATAGTGTTGAAGAATGTAAGGCGTTCGATCTCATCGAGCATATTCTGCTCCTTGGCGAGCGACAGCACATCGCCCGGAGTGAACTTGATGCCCGACACCGCACGGGGGCGCATGAGCGACTCATAGCCGTGGATCTCGCCTGTTCTCGCATCAACGATAGGCTGGAACCAGTAGTCGATCTCGTTGCCGGAGATAAGGTCATCGAACACCTGAATGCGGTGATAATCCTCACGTCTTTTCCCGAAGGATACCTGATTGAACTTCTGCGGGATAGCAGAGCCTGCGCTTTCCGCTTCAAATGCGGCAAAGTCGGCAGCCGACAGTATATCATCAAGCACAGACACCTGTTCCGGACACAGGCAGTAGCCGCAGAACACGGCAACAGGGAGCTTCAGCTCCTCTGCGCACTGTAAAGCCGCCTTGTTTACGCCCGAGAACACCTCTGCGATCATATTTTTGAGGGAGTCGTGGCTGACTCCGTTTATTGCCATGATAAATTCGTTAGTGTTTCTTCTTCCTGCGATCGAATCGCCCGTAAGGAACGCTTTGAGTGCCGACGCTATCTTTATCAGGACTTTTTCCGCAGCCGCATAGCTTACAGCCGAGGTTATCTTTTCGAGTCCGTTTATGTGGAACTGCACCACGCAGCAGTTCTGTCCCTTTGCGAGCATATCCTTCAGGGATTCGGTGAATGCTTCATATCCGAGAAGGCTTGTGACGGAATCATAATCTCTGAGGCTTCTGATAAGTCCCCTTGCGAGAACGATGTCACTTGCGTTGTTTGCGAGAGTGTAGCGGCAGGAACCTGCGTCGAAGCTTATGACCTTGTACCACTTGTCATCGCTTCCGGGAGCCTGGTAGATATTTTCCGAGTCGCCCTCGGGCTTTTCGGTGAGCTGCGCTATAACACGGAGATACTCCCCTCTGCCCGCATAAACATAGCCGTCAGAGGTCTTGTAGCTGCTCTTGTCCATACCCGAAAGCTCAAAAAGCTCCTCGGGTATTATCGACGACTGCGTATTTACATTATATACGATGTGCAGTGTTTCGGGGCAGCTGGCTGAAAGGCCGTCGCAGTAAGCCATGTTCTGCTTTATAAGCTTTGTCTGCACAATAAGCAGCACGAATGCGATGGCGGACGCAAGGCACGCCGAAGCCGAAACTATCCTTGCGGTGCCGTCAAGCAGAAATGCGGCAGCTCCGAAACAGACAGCCGATAATATTATCACCGCAGCAAGAATTTTCAGCGGTGTTGTTTTTAGTTTTACACCGAACAGATCAATCATAAACCGTAACGCCCTTTATATAGACGGGTAAAAATTATGTCAGACAGCGATTACCCGAATTTTCTGATTATGATGCAAAGATGCACATTTCTTATGGTATTATTATACAATATCAGCACCGAAACGTCAAGTATTTTTTGTATTTTCGTTCAAACTGAACACATGAAGGACAGAAAACTATGCATTACGATAGATTGAAAGAGAGAAAAACATCTGATAATGTATAATTTTTGCATATTCTGTATTATGATCCCGATGCCAAAAATTAATTTGTTACCAAGATGTCACCTGTTTGGTGTTGATTTTTGACCGAAGTTGTATTATAATAGTAAAAATGACAAAAAAGGACGGGTTAAAATATGCCTGAGATATTCAAAAACAAATGGTTCAAGGTCGGTGTCAGCCTGCTGGGACTTATTTACACCGCAATGATAATCGCAATAGATTATGCGGCGCTTTTCTACGAGATGGAATATGAGAACGAAGTTACATTTGCGATAGTTTACTCGCTCGTTTCGATAGTTTTCGGTCTGCTGTACTTTTACACGAGAAAATCCTTTGTAACGTCGATAGCTGCGATGTTCAACGTTTTCCTGCTGTTCCCCGCCGTGCTTCTCGACTGGGGAAACTGGCCGCTGCTCATTCCTGCGGCGATAGTCAGCCTGTTTGCGTTCTTTGCCTGCGGCATGGGCGATACGGCAAAGACGATATTCGGAACTATTTTCCTGCTGATGTACATAATCGGCGGAGTTGCGTTCTTCCTTATCGTCAATGTATTTACCGCAAGAACGATAGATACAGTGCTTGAAACGCAGCCGTCCCCGAACGGCGAATACCGCTATGTAATGGTGGATGTGCAGAACAAGGCAAACGGAAAAATAGTCGTTTATGTCGAGCCGAACACGCTTGACAAGGACATCGGCGGATTTATTAAGCTGAAGGCTACCGGCTATTCGGATATGGTAAAGCAGGTCAACAAGCACTTAAATCAGGACATTTCGCTCAAATGCGAATGGTCTGCCGACAACGAGCTTTACATCGACGGTGACAGATACGGCTTTGAGATAGGCGACTGGGAATTCAGCTTCTGAGGCACGATATCGCCCAAAAACACGCTTTCTTACGGAGCAATGCATAAGCTGCGGCTTGGCTTTGCTCCGTTTTTTTGTAATTTGCGGGAAACATCTTCGATATTCATATCACAAAAGAAAAATATTTTGATAGAAACAGAAAAATCAGATATGCAAAACTATGCAAATTAACTGAAATAATTAATTTTCAAAAAAAACAAAGACAAGCGGGAAGTTTTGTGGTATAATTACATTAAGTATCATCATCACCCGTCGTGCTGCGAACGGGAAAGAAAGGAAAACTGCGGCTTATGGTTTTTGAAAAGTCATGCGGTGCGATAGTGTACCGCCGGCATCACGGAAATCTCGAGATCCTGCTGATAAAGCACGTAAACAGCGGTCACTGGTCGTTTCCCAAGGGTCACGTCGAAGCCGGCGAGACTGAGGAAGAGACTGCTCTTCGTGAGATAAAAGAGGAAACAGGGATAGACGTCATCATCGACTCGACATTCAGGGAAACGGTAACATATTTCCCGAGAAAGGATACGCAGAAGGTCGTTGTATATTTTCTCGCAAAGGCGAAAAATTTTGAATATGTCCCCCAGGAGGAGGAGATCGCACAGATCAAATGGGTGGATATAGGCTATGCGACAAGCGTACTGACCTATGAGAACGACAAAACGATAGTAAACAAGGCAAAGCTTGCTATCAGGGAATGATACCTCCTATGACTCCTCCTCTCAATATGTATCGCAAGAAAGGAATGTTGAAAATGATATATACCGTTACCTTTAACCCCGCTCTCGACTATGTTATGAAGCTTGATTCGTTCAAGCCGGGACATATGAACAGAACTGTTTCCGAATGTTTTATTGCAGGCGGAAAGGGACTTAACGTTTCAAACGTACTGTCAAGGCTGGGCGTTGACAACACAGCGCTTGGATTTACAGCGGGATTTACGGGCGCAGAGATAGAGCGTCTTGTAACGGAAAGCGGCTGCAAATCCGAATTTATCCGTCTGAAAGAGGGATGTTCAAGAGTAAACGTCAAGCTGAACGATACCGTCCGTGAGACTGAGATAAACGCAGGCGGGCCTGTTATTGACGATGAAGCGAGGGAGCGTCTGACGGCACGTCTTGAATCGCTGAGGGAGGGTGACACGCTGGTAATGGCGGGAAGCATACCGAAATCCCTTCCGTCGGACATATACAGCAACATTATGGCACAGCTTGCGGGGCGCGGGGTCAACATTGTAGTTGATGCTGAAAAGGATCTGCTGCTGAAATGTCTGGAGCACAAGCCGTTTCTTGTAAAGCCGAATCATGTAGAGCTTGGTGATCTTTTCTGTGATGATCTGTCGTGTGTATTTGACCGTGACGAGCTTATAGCGAAGGTAACTGAATACGGGGGAATGCTGAGGAACATGGGAGCAAAGAATGTACTTGTATCCATGGCGGGAGACGGAGCGCTGCTGATGGACAGCACGGGAAAGACGCACATAATTGAAGCGCCTGAGGGAACGGTGAAGAACTCGGTAGGAGCGGGAGATTCGATGGTAGCGGGATTTCTTGCGGGATATTCCGAGAGCAGCGGGGATTATGGATATGCGCTGAGGATGGGAGTAGCGGCAGGAAGTGCATCGGCATTTTCCGAGACATTCCCAGAAGCGAAATACATAAGACAGCTTTTTGAACACCTATGAGCGGGGAACCCCCGCGGGTTTTTCGCGATACGGCGCGGCTAGCCGTCGCCTTACTTATGTGGAGTGATATAGTCAAGCGTCCGCGCAAAGGGGACTTTAGTGTTTTGTTTGATAGGAGAACTGCTTTTGTGGTTCTCCTTTTGCTTTTTATATTCAGGTGAACAGCACCACCAAATCCGCACCCAAACTAAAAAGCGTTGGGGTCCAGCCCTTTGGCTTTGGAAAGGGC
>USNJ01000116.1 GCA_900556055.1 uncultured Ruminococcus sp. | reverse complement strand
ATGATTACCGCCGTGAGATGGATTTTTCGTTTTCCATATCCGGTGTCGGACGATTTCGTGCGAATATCTACAAGCAGAGAGGTTCGTTTGCGGCTGTTATGAGATGCGTTCCGTTTGAACTGCCCGATCCCGATGTTCTGGGAATACCCGATGAGGTCATGAATTTCGGAATGTGCAAAAACGGCATCGTGCTTGTCACAGGTTCGGCGGGAAGCGGAAAAAGCACAACTCTTGCCTGCCTTATTGACAGGATCAACAGCACAAGAAGCGGACATATAATAACAATAGAGGACCCGATCGAATTTCTGCACCGCCACAAGAAAAGCATAATAAGCCAGCGTGAGATAAATATTGACACGGAGAGCTGCCTTGATGCACTCAGAGCTGCACTGAGACAGTCTCCCGATGTTATACAGCTCGGCGAAATGCGTGATTATGAGACTGTAAATGTTGCGATGACAGCTGCCGAAACGGGACAGCTCGTGCTTTCAACGCTGCATACTATCGGTGCGGCGAATTCGATAGACAGGATAATTGACGTATTCCCGACTGCCCAGCAGCATCAGATCAGGATACAGCTTTCGATGGTGCTGAGAGCTATCGTATCTCAGCAGCTTCTGCCATCGGTTGACGGCAGACTTGTGCCTGCATTTGAGATCATGACCGTAAACAGCGCAATAAGGACGATGATAAGAGAGGAAAAGACGCATCAGATAGACACCGTTATACGTTCATCGCCCGATATGCAGACGATGGACGACTGCATTGCAAGAATGTTCAGGGGCGGAATGATATCCGAAAAGACTGCGGTTGAATATGCATATTATCCCGAGCTGATGGCTAAGAGAATAAAGAATGTATAAGCTGTTTGTGCATATTGCATATAGACAAACGATTTCAGGCATCTGAAAACCTTTCGATTTGGTGAATTTAACAAAAAAATATTGACATCATTGATGTAAAATGATATAATAGTAATGAATATAGTAGGGAAGCATTACATTTTATCATTTACATTGAGGTATAGGTGATATTATGAGAAAGAAGAAAAATGAATTTAACAAATCCGCTGCGGCATTTGCTTTTGCTGTGGCTATGCTCGGTTCAGGTGCGCTCTCCGTAAATGCATCTGCCGATGATTCAACAGCGGCTGAAAACCCGAATTACGGCGTTGAAAGTCATCAGAATAGCGAAGAAGTCAAGAAAAAGGAAACTATAAGCATTGATTTGGGCGGTGCGTCCTCTTACAATGTTTTTGTTAAGAATGATTACAGAAATCTGAAGGGCGGCAGCAATCAGGATATCGGAAACGGTCATGGTTCTATTGCAGTAGGCGGAAGTGCGACCATAAGCCCTGTTTACAATGTAAAATCTTACTATGTAAACAACGTTGTTTCCGGTGCATTTCAGGAGGAGTCCATAAATGATGCCGAAAGCACGACCATCGACTTCGGCAAGGAATTTGAAAGTCTTTCGCAGCTGAGTGATTCGATCGCAAAGGCATTTCCTGATGACGGCAAAACATTTGTCGAAAGAGGAATGTCAGGTGATCCTTACTGTCCCGGAGTTATCAATTTTACCGGATCAAATGAAGATGTAAATGTGTTTACACTGACTGTTGATGAGTATAATGCACTGCTCGGAAGCACAAGCTCGCTCAATCAGATGAACTTTAATGTTCCTGCGGGTTCAAGCGTTATTATCAATATTGTCGGCGAGGGCACTATTGATATGTCCGTCAACTGGCAGTCCAACTATAACGGAAATCCTATCAAAAATGCAAATAATCCCAATGAAGGCTCGCTTGCTGACAAGATCCTTATAAATGTTCCCGGCGGAAATGACGTTATTATCGGCAAGAGTGTCGGAACGCTGCTGGCACCTAAGTCAAGCGTTTCAAGTTCAACCGATGCTCATTTCGAGGGACAGCTTATCTGCGATAATTTTACATCAGATGCAGGTCTTGAATTTGGATGTGTGCCTAATAAGAAAATAGATCTTACATATTACACTCCCGATACGGGTGACGGTGAGGACAATAATAAGGACGACAGCAAGGAAGAAGAAACCGAAGACGGCAAGGACGACAATAAGGACGAGGAAAACGAAGACGGTAAGGACGAAGGCGGAGATGGCGGAGATACCGATCCCGATCAGCCTACAAACCCCGATCAGCCGTCTAATCCTGATCAGCCAACAAATCCTGATCAGCCGACAAATCCCGATCAGCCAACAAATCCTGATCAGCCAACGAACCCTGATCAGCCGTCTAACCCTGATCAGCCAACGAACCCCGATCAGCCTTCGAACCCTGATCAGCCTTCGAACCCTGATCAGCCAACAAATCCCGATCAGCCTACAAATCCTGATCAGCCTACTAACCCTGATCAGCCGACAGATCCGGGAATCCGTGAAACACCCGAGCTTCCTATAACTCCGCCGATCACGCCTGTAACTCCTGTTACACCCGATTTACCGTCGAATGACATGTTTGAGGAGCTTGAACTGCCGGATATCACTGATCTTGAGGATGCTCCCGAGGAAGAAAACAACACTCCCTATATGCCTGATGCTCCGGAGCCTACAAAGGTGCTTGACATCATGGACATGAATGATCCCGAGCCTGAAACAGTGGAATTCGATGATGCTACTGTTCCTCTTTCGGCAGATCCGTTTGCTGAGGATGATGACTTCGTTGATTTCGATGATTTCAGAGTTCCTCTCGGTGACGGTTCAAGCGTTGAGGTTGACGGTGACAGCACTTCCGTATCCTCCGCAAAGAATCCTAAGACAGGAAACAGCACTGTTCCCAAGACAGCTACTACATTTGCTGCGGCTGCTTCTGCACTGTACCTGACGCTTGCAGCTTCAAGGAAGAAGCGTCTAAGCGATGATCTGAAATGATCGTGATATGAACTGAAAAGATGATCCCGCAGAGTTTTATGTTCTGCGGGATCTTTTGTTATAAAAAATCCCGCTTCGGATTATCCAAAGCGGGTGATATTATATTCTGATCATGTTGCGATAAGGTCAAAGGCTTCTTCGGATGAGCTGCTCAGCACCATCGTATCACCGTCCTCAATGACGGTTGAGCCTTTGGGGATAATAACATCGTTTTTGCGCTTTATCATCACAACAAGTATCTCTTCGGGGATATTGGCATTCATGATGCTTTTTCCGCACCAGCTGCTGTCCTTATCGACGATATATTCCATAAGGCTTGTATTGATCTCCTCACGGTAGTCGGTAAATGTTTTGAGGACGGTAGTTTCATTATCCACAAGGTCGAGCTTTTCGGCAACCTTCGGGAGAAGCGTTCCCTGCACGGCTACCGAGAACATTGCGACGATGAACACTATGTTGAAGATATCGCAGTTCAGGTGTTCGCCGCCCGTCATTGCGTATATTGCAAAAACGATAGATGCCGCACCTCTGAGTCCCGACCATGAAATGAACATCTGCTTTTTGAAATCTATCTTGAACGGTGTAAGAAGGACTGCGCAGGTGATAGGTCTGGCAATGAACAGCAGGAAAAGTGCGATCGCAATGCCATAGGGGAGCTTTGCGACAAACTGTGTCGGGAATGCGAGAAGTCCGAGCGCAAAGAAGAGTATGATCTGCGAGAGCCATGAGATGCCGTCAAAGAAATGCACAAGGTTTCTCTTATGCAGCATTTTGCTGTTTCCGAGGATTATTCCGCAGATGTAAACGCTGAGGTATCCGTTTCCTCCGATAAATTCACATAACGTGTACGAGCAGATCGCTATGCCGAGGATAAGCAGTGAGTAGAGTCCGTCAACCTCGAAATCTATCTTTTTGAGCACCCATGCAGTAATAGATGCAAGGATAAATCCGACTGCGATTCCGAAACCTATCTGTTTCAGAAGCATGATCGGGATAGGTGTGCCGCCTGTTTCTCCGCAGATGACGGTCACGCAGATGAGCGTCAGCATATAGGCGAAGGGGTCGTTGCTTCCGCTTTCGATCTCAAGTAGCGATGCAAGACCGCCCTTCAGGTTCAGCTTTTTTGCACGGAGTATTGAAAAGACTGATGCAGCGTCAGTTGATGAGATGACGGAGCCTATGAGCAGACCCTCTATAAAGCTGATGTGAAGTATCAGCATACAGAAAACGCCTGTTATAAGCGCAGTCAGCACAACGCCGACCGATGCCATCAGGACAGATTCGGCTACGACAGGCTTTGCGATCTTAATGTTTGTACCGAATCCGCCGTAGAAAATTATGAATATGAGTGCGGCAGAGCATATGTCCTTTGCAACGCCGTAATTGTCAAAATATATTATGTTAAGGCAGTCTGAGCCGCAGAGCATTCCGAGACCCAGGAAAATAAGCAGAGTTGGAACGCCCATGCGGTAAAGCAGCTTGCTCGATATAACCGAGACGATGATGATGGCGGCGAACAGCGTTAAAATTGCAGTCATGGAACATCCTCCTCAATTTTCCTATAAATTGTTACTTGTCACTTTCTTTGTCAATGTTCTGAACAGCCTGCTCATATTGAGCGCTTCTGTTATAAACATCGACAATGCCGGAATTATCAACAGTGTCAGCAGCCGTTTCTCCGCTCTTGCTGCGGAATACGACTTTAAGCAGGATAGGCGTTACGATAGTCGTTATAACGACCATGATAGCGATAGGTGCGAAATATGCAGTGCTCATGAGTCCTACGGCGGCACCCTTGTTTGCGACGATCAGAGCGACCTCGCCTCGCGAGATCATACCTGTTCCGACCTGGACGGATTCCTTTGTTGTAAATCCGCACATCTTTGCGCCGATGCCGCAGCCTATGATCTTTGTAAGGATAGCAACGATCGTGATAACTGCTGTGAATGCGATCATTGAGCCGGAAAGGGCAAAGCTGTCGATCTTCAGACCTATGCTTGCGAAGAAAACAGGGGAGAGAAGCATGTATGAAAGTGTCTCAAAACGGTTTGTGATATACTTTATTCTCGAAGATGTCGATATAACAAGACCTGCGATGTATGCGCCTGTGATATCCGCAACACCGAAGAAATGCTCAGCAGTGTAGGAGAGAAGCAGGCAGAATACAAAGCTTATGATAATGTATCTTCTGAGATCCTGATTGGAATTTGTCCATTTGTTGAATGCATAGTGGAAAAGGAAACCAACAAATATTGCAAATGCAAAGAATGCAACGATCTTCAGGAGTACGACAGCAATATTTACTGAAGGATCGGCAAGGCTCGTTACAAGTGTGAGCGCAATGATTCCGAGAATATCATCTATCAGAGCAGCACCGAGGATAGCATTTCCTGCCTTTGTGGACAGCTTGCCAAGCTCTTTCAGTGTTTCAACAGTGATGCTGACAGATGTTGCTGTAAGAATGATTCCTATGAAAATGTTCTGAAGAAGTGCAGATGATGAAAGTGCGGGATCGCCGTCAGCATTGAATATGTAAGCAACGCCCAGACCGCCCAGCAGAGGTACGATAACACCTATCAGGGCAATGACAAAGGAGGCTTTTCCTGTTTTTTTCAGTTCCTTGATGTCAGTTTCAAGACCTGCGGCGAACATCAGAATGATAACGCCGAGCTCGGAGATGTTTGTTATAAACTCTGTTTCTTTGAGTACGCCGAGAAATGCAGGACCTAAAAGCAGACCTGCAAGCAGTGCTCCGACGACCTGAGGCAGTTTCAGCTTCTTTGTAAAAAGTCCGAGAACCTTGGTGCTGAGAAGTATCAGCGCCAGTGACAGCAAATACGAGTAATCCATAAATTGACCTTCCCTTTAAATTTCTCTTTTTCCCGGTTCCCTCCGGGCATTCCAGCTTTATGCGGAAAAAACAACAAAGATGCAGACTTTTGGGGTGTCATACATCTTTGTATATACCTATTATAAATGCAAAATCTTTCAATGTCAATTGTTTGATTTTACATTTAACCGTTTTTTTACAGCTGTTAAAAGATTAACAAAATATTGTGCATGAGCATTGGTGTTTTGTTTAATATCTATGTAAATCGCATGCGGATCATGTGCATTATAACCATAATTCACATGATGTTAATTAAGAAACTGTGACAAAGCAGAAAAATGTTTGAATTGTAGAAAGTTATATATTTTGCAGACGAAAATTATGCAACATGCTGAAAAAATAAAAGTTTTGCTTAATCCATTGACAAATCATTCGGTGCATGGTAAAATAATTAAGTCGCATGACATCATGCGTTATATATGGAGAGGTATCGAAGCGGTCATAACGAGGCGGTCTTGAAAACCGTTTGCCCACAAGGCACAAGGGTTCGAATCCCTTCCTCTCCGCCATATTTCTTTTTATTCACCATTCGCAGAAATACCCAAGTGGTGAAGGGGCTCCCCTGCTAAGGGAGTAGGTCGGGAAACCGGCGCGAGGGTTCAAATCCCTC
>USNJ01000115.1 GCA_900556055.1 uncultured Ruminococcus sp. | reverse complement strand
TGTACAGCAGGACGGATTTGAATAAATTCTAAATGTTTTTTCCTTTTTTGGCTGTCTACTTGACGGGGGGCGATTCACAGGGCAGGCGGGGCATGATCTTTTTTGGCATAAAAAGGATCGGCATATGCGACCCATATTTCCCGAAATCTATTGACCGTCAGTGGAATGTGTGTTATAATGTTAAAGTGATAAAAAGCGAACTTTTTTGATGAAAGGAATATGAGAATGTCGTTAAGCAGAGTCAGAAAATTGGTTTTCAAGGCATTCCCCAACATAAACGAAAAGAAATTTTACCGTCTTCACAGATCGGCTGTGCGGCTGATACGTTCGCAGCTGTTCCTTGAGGGATTTTATAAATTGTGGGATAATACTGTTTCCTGCGGCGGACGTGATGTCCGTGTGAGGATATTCCGTCCCGCAAATGAAACGGCTGATTATGTCATAATGTTCTATCACGGCGGAGGCTGGGTGACTGACAGCGTTGAAACATACACTGGAGTGTGTATGCGTCTGTCGGAATACTTAGGCTGCCGCATAATCTCCGTTGATTACGGGCTTGCACCGGAGCATCGTTTCCCCGAGGGCTTTGCGGACTGCTACAATGCCGCCCGTGAGCTTGCACGGCATCCGTATGTTTTCGGTACGGACAAGTCCAAAAAGATCGTACTTATGGGGGACAGTGCGGGAGGAAATCTCGCAGCTGCCGTTTCAACGCTCGCACGTGACAGAAAGGAGTTTTCCGTTGCGGCGCAGGTGCTTGTATATCCCGCAGTATGGTGCGATTACAATGAGGAGACAACGCCGTTTGAATCCGTCCGAGAAAACGGAAAAAATTATGTCCTGACAGCAAGCAGGATGCGCGATTACATGGATCTTTACAAGTCCTCCGACAATGATTACAGATCTCCGTATTTCTCGCCCATGAGGACGAAAAGCTTTGCAGATCTTCCGAAAACTCTCATTCTTACAGCCGAATACGATCCGCTGAGAGATGAGGGCATCGCATACGGAAAGGAAATAAGAAAGGCAGGCGGACAAGCTGCCATCTACATTATGAACGATGCTATCCACGGATTTCTTATGTCCGACAGACGTTCGCCGTTTGTCATAAAATCCTTTGCGGCAATAAAAAAATTCTTGATCGAGGTCATGTTCTGATGTCTGAAAAAAAGGCGATCAGCTGGAGAAGGCTGGACAATGCGGCGAAGATATTTCCGTCAACGAGCGAAAAGACCGATACCCGTGTTTTCAGATTTTCCTGCGAATTATATGAAAGCGTTGATCCCGAAGTCCTTCAGAAGGCGGCGGATAAAACGCTCAAAGATTTCCCGCATTTCCTTAGCATAATGAAAAAAGGCTGGTTTTGGTATTACCTTGAAAGCTGTGACCTTAAGCTTACAGTGCATGAGGAAAACAGCAAGCCATGCTCACAGCTTTATTTCCCCGGAGAGAAAAATCTCCTGCTGGATATTTCATACTATAAGAACCGTATAAATCTTGAGATATATCACGTTCTGTCCGACGGAACGGGCGCAATACAATTTCTGCGGACGATGATCTGCAACTACCTGACGGAGATACATGGAAGCGAGTGGGAAAAGAAACCCGTTATCGACTATGATGCGTCCATTGCCGAGCGTTCTGCGGACAGCTTTCAGAAATATTACAAGAAGGTCAAGGGCGGAAAAAACAAGCGCATAAAGCGTGCTTACAACATAAAAGGCGAAAAGCGTGAGACCGAAGATCTGCGTATGATCGAGGGGATCCTTTCGGCAAGGGAAGCTGTTGATGCGGCGCATAAATATCACACCACGCTGACAGTTTATCTCACGGCGGTGTTTATCAAGGCGATCTCCGAGGAAATGACCGTCAGAAAGAGAAAATATCCCATCGTGCTGATGGTGCCTGTAAATCTCAGAAACTATTTCGATTCGGAAACTGCGAGAAATTTCTTCGGAATGATCGCAGTAAAATACGATTTCAAGACTCAGCCCGATGATTTTGAAGAGATAATAAAAACCGTTGCGGAAACATTCAAAACGGAGCTTACAAAGGAACGTCTTGAGGTCAGAATGAACGGTCTTGCGGCGCTTGAGCATAATCCGTTTGTAAGGATCGCTCCGCTTGAGTTCAAGAATATCTGCCTGAAAGCGGCACGTCATGTCAAGGATCTCGGAGAAACTGCCGTTATATCAAATGTCGGACGTGTAAAAATGCCGAAGGAGCTTGTCCCGTATATAAAGATGTTTGATGTTTTCGTCAGCACTCTGAAAATACAGCTTCAGCTGTGTTCGTTTGAGGACAGGCTTGCGCTCAGCTTTTCATCGGCATTTGCAAGCTCGGATATTGAGCGGAGATTTTTCAGGATGCTTTCATCGCACGGTCTGAATGTCGAGATAAGATGCTCGGATATCGATGATACCGAAGAAAATGATGACTGACCGAAAGGAGTATGCTGTCGGATATGCAGTATTGTGAAAAATGCAAGGTTTATGTAAGCGGCAAAAAAAGAGTCTGTCCGCTGTGCCAGAGCGAGCTGACAGGCGTGCTTCGTCCCGAAGAGGAGATATTCCCCGAGCTGCCGAAAACAAAATATACGGGGCATTTTCTTGTCAGACTGATCTCGTTTATTGCAATAGCTGCGGCTGTTGCGGTAGTTTCGCTTGACCTTATGCTGCCGGGTACGGTCAGATGGTCGCTCTTTGCGGCTGCCGGGATCGCCTGCGCATGGGTGTGCATAATGGTCGGCATCGCAAGGCGGCACAACATCATGAAAAAGATAACCTTTGAGCTGCTGATAGTAACGCTGCTCGCCATGGTGTGGGATCATTTTACGGGACAGAACGGCTGGTCGGTCGATT
The DNA here is from genome assembly GCA_900556055.1 of uncultured Ruminococcus sp. Lineage (GTDB taxonomy): Bacteria > Bacillota > Clostridia > Oscillospirales > Ruminococcaceae > UMGS1889. The sequence continues at coordinate 3,612 of USNJ01000115.1, read as the reverse complement.
ATGTTCTGCCGTGCTGCTGCGGAGCGGCGGTCATTGCAACATATGTGCTGTCCAAAATATTCAAGCTTCAGGTGAGAGATGCGCTGTTTCATATCGTCTTAAACGGTATTTACGGAATTATCCCGCTGTTTTTCCTGTTTACTAACAGGCTCCATGTGGTGTATCCGTCGATAATATGCGCCGCACTCAGTATCCTGGCGCTCACGGCGATACTTCTTTTTGACGGCAGACGTATCAAAGAGGAGCTTACAAGGCGTTTGCATGTGTGAAAATGTATTGATTAATTCATTGAATGTTAATCATTGCGCCGTGAGATTTTAGTATAATAGTATAATAAAGAGTTTATAAATAAGAGGTGCTTCAATGTCCGTTGATATATCGAAGCTTCTGCCTATCCTTTTTGAGGGATTCGGCACGACGCTAAAAATTTTCGGTCTTACCCTGCTGTTTTCCATTCCGCTGGGATTTATCGTTTCGGCGCTTAAAATGTGCAGGATACCGCCTGTCAGGTGGATAATCAATGCGTACATACTCATAATGCGCGGTACTCCGCTGATACTGCAGATAATGTTCATCTATTTTGCACCGACGATGCTTTTCAAAGCGTCTGCACCGCCTGATCGTTTTGCGGCTGTTATCGTTGCATTCAGCATAAACTATGCGGCATATTTCGCTGAGATATTCAGAGGCGGAATACAGTCAGTCCCCAAGGGACAGTTTGAGGCTGCGAAGATCCTCGGATTCAACAGAGTACAGACATTCTTCAAGATAACGCTTCCGCAGGTCATAAAAACAGTTCTGCCGTCAGTCGGAAACGAAGTCATCACGCTTGTAAAGGATACATCGCTGGCACAGATAATTGCGGTCAACGAGCTTTTCTCGTTTGCAAGAAAGCAGACATCGGCACTCACCTCGGTAATGCCGCTTTTCACGGCGGGTGTGTTCTATTTCGTGTTCAACTGGATAGTTACGCTTGTGTTTGACATTGCCGAGAAAAAGCTTGATTATTACAAATAAGGAGGTTCTGAGATGGCTGTTCTTGAAGTAAGAAATCTTCGCAAATTTTACGGCGAGCTTGAGGTTATTTCGGATATTTCCTTTGATGTGAGCAAGGGCGAGGTCGTTTCAGTCATAGGACCTTCGGGCTCGGGAAAATCTACTATGCTCAGATGCATAAATCAGCTTGAAAAGGTAACTTCCGGTACGATCTGCGTCTGCGGTGATGAAATGATAACGGGCGAAAAAAACGGCGAGGCTGTTTATGCGTCACACGATGTGCTGAAAAGGATACGCAGGAATGTCGGACTGGTTTTTCAGAACTTCAACCTGTTTCCGCACTTTTCCGTGCTGAGAAATATAACGGAAGCACCTGTCAGCGTTATGAAGGTGTCAAAGGAAGAAGCGGAAGCAAAGGCGATGGAGCTTCTCAAAAAAATGGGGCTTTCCGACAAGGCAAAAAGCTATCCGTGCGAGCTTTCGGGCGGTCAGCAGCAGCGTGTTTCGATAGCAAGAGCTTTGGCACTCAGTCCGCAGATACTTTTCTTTGATGAGCCTACAAGCGCACTCGATCCCGAGCTGACGGGCGAGATACTTGCGGTAATAAAGGAGCTTGCGGCGGAGAAAATGACTATGGTAATCGTAACTCATGAGATGGCATTTGCAAGAGATGTTTCCGACCGAGTTATATTCATGGACGGCGGAGTTATCGTCGAACAGGGCGATCCTAAGGAGCTGTTCAACGACCCGAAGAATGACCGAACAAAGCAGTTCCTGAAACGCTATTCCGAGAATTCCGGCAAGCCGGACTAAACAAGAAAGGATATTTGTTATGATCGAATACAGATTTGATACGCAGCTTCTTATTGAGGGACACGGTCTTGATGAGGACGAGATCGACGAGTATTTCCGCAGCAATTTCAAGGGTGACTGCCTGCTTGCTGTCGGCGATGAGGATCTTATCAAGATACATTTTCATACAAATGAGCCTTGGAAGGTGCTTGAATACTGCGCATCTCTCGGCGAGATATACGACATCGTAGTTGAGGATATGGACAGACAGGCAAGAGGTCTCAAAGGCTGATAATAACGGATCATGCTCCTGTGCGAAATGCACGGGAGCTTTTTGTTTTTACGGCATATCATCGGCTGATATCTGCATCTTACCCCGCTTTTTCGGCAGGATATAAAAATCCGCTTTACATTGCGGTTCTCTGTATGCTAAAATATTTTCGATCGGAATGTGAAGGAGATGAAAAAAATGGCTGACATTATAGGCTCGGCTACAAGATACAGACAGAGCGATGAAACGATAAGAAAAATGACAGAGAGGGCATTCGGAAAAGCTGAGGATTTTTCCGCAAAGGAAATGAGCGGAGGATTTTTCAGTGCGGTATATCTTGTTGAGGCGAACGGAGAAAAATACGTGCTGAAGCTTGCTGCGGACGATGCGGTAAAGGTCATGCGGCATGAAAAGGATTATATCCCGACGGAGGCAAAAATGCTGCGTATGTTTAACGAAAAAACGGATATACCGATGCCGAAGCTGCTTTATTTTGATGACAGCAGGGATATCTGCAAAGTGCCTTATTTCTTTATGAGCTATATTGACGGGAAGCCGCTTTGCGAAACTCAGGGACTGACAGACGGACAGATAAGTGACATAAAGCGTGAGATGGGTGTCATAACGAGGAAAATGTGCAGCATAAAAATGCCGCATTACGGAGTTCCTGCGCTGCCCGAAACATTCACGGACAAAAACAGTGAATTTACTGTGGGACTTTTTGAGATGCTTGTGCGTGACGCTGAAGAAAAGGACATTGAAATACCAAGCATTTCAGGCGATGAGCTTATGTCGCTCATACGCTCGCAGAGTGCGGCACTCGATGCTGCCGATGCACCGTGCTGTGCGCATACCGACACTTGGGACGGAAACATTATGGTAAGGGACGGAAAGCTTGTCGGACTGATAGATTTTGCGGCGGTGTATTATGCAGATCCGCTTATGAGCCATGATTTTCATGATTTCGGAAGCGGACCGAGAGAGGACTTTCTTGAGGGGTTCGGGAAGTCGGGATTTGACCGCAGTGAGCGCATAAGAATTCAGATCTACAAGCTCTGGCAGCAGCTTGGAATGGTCGTTGAGAGGGGCTACCGCTGCTATGAGGACAGCAATCTTTATGACTGGGTGCTTGATGTGTTTGCAAATGAAGTAGGTGTTCTGAAAAAATGATTTAGGAGGAGATCCTGTGGGATTGTCATATAAGGTTGCAAAAAAATGTGACGCATCTGCGCTTATCGGTATATACAATGCGGCGTTCTATGACGATTATGTAAGATACGGCGAATGCCCCGCTTACGGCAGAACGCTTGAAAATATGGAGCGTTCGATAGAAAATTTTCCGAAGATCATGCTGCTGATGGATAAAAATCCTGTCGGGGTAATATCATTTGAAAACAGGGGCAGTGGCGATTATTACATAGGCTGTCTGTGCGTAATACCCGAATTTCAGGGCAGGGGGATAGGCACAAGAGCGGTGCGGCATATGCTTTCGGTCTGCTCGGACTGGAAAAAGGTGTCGCTGAAAACCCCTGCCGATAAGGAGCAGAATATAA
>USNJ01000114.1 GCA_900556055.1 uncultured Ruminococcus sp. | reverse complement strand
CCGAGGTATGCGGAATCCTGACCGATCGTGATCTCAGAGTAGCTGGAAGCACCCTTGCTTGCCTGAGATTTGAGGGAAGCGGGGATCTTGTTTGTATTGTACTTAACAGCAAGATTTACGTTGCTTACATAGTCCTTGTCGATATCCTTGCCGTTGAATTCCCATACAGCGCCGTTGGGCATAACAAGAGTGATATTAACATTCTTTGTAGCAGCTGCGGACATGAACTTCTTTGTCAGTGAGTATGTTTCGTTCATGTCGATCTTAATATCGGAATTGATCTTAGCGTTAAGGATAGTATTGATAACTGTGGACCAGCCCTTTTTCTTTTCGTTTCCGTAAATGAAAGGATCAGTCTTGGAAACGGAAGAAGATGTGCTGTTGTAGATAATGCCGTTGTAGTTGTAGATAGCATTCAGGTAAGCGTAGTAAGAATTGTAATAATTGCCGTTGTAGTAGTATCCGTAGCCATATCCGTTGGATGTTGTGTATCCGTAAGGATAGTACTTGCCGTTGTAGTATGTGCAGTCGCTCTTGTTGTAGCGTGTGCCGTTTACAACAACGAATGTATCATATTCCTGGTAATCGTAGATATAACCGTAGTAATAACCGTTGTAATAACCGTTGGTGTAATAGTCATAATACTTTGTAGCACCGGGTGTAGGAGTGTATGTTCCGGTCTTGGAATCATAGGAGCACTCATTCTTGAGGTAGTAATAACCGTTGTAATAAACATAGTTGCTGTTATTGTAATAATAACCGTATCTGTTGTTGTAGCCGTAGATAGGTGTTGCAGAGCTGGGAGCGTAATATCTGCCGTTTGCGTAGGTGCAGTCGCTCATTCTGTATGTATAGCCGTTGATATAAACTGTTCCGTCGGTATACTCCTGATATGTGCTGCTGCTGCCGACAGTACCCTTCAGGTAGTACTTGCCGTTTACATAATAGCAGTCATCAATATCGTGGAAACCGCCGTTTACCCAGACCTGCTTATTGCCCTGATCGTCAGAAATATTGCTTCCGCCGATAGGCTTTACTGTAACTGCAGCACTTGCTGTAACAGAGCCGAAAGCTGATGCAGCCATTAATGCCGAAAGTGCGAGAGCGCTTGCTGCGCCTGCTGTTTTCTTTACCTTGTAATTCATAATTAGCATCTCCTCAATTTCATTTTTTATATCCGAAAGCTCAAACCTGCCGAACGGCAGATCCTTCCTCATGAACAGACGGAGTAAGCGGAAATTTTTTTCCCTAAGCTTATTATAACATATTTTCAGAAATATGCAATAGCTTTTTAACCGAAAAAAATTACAAGTTGATTACGAATTGGAAATAAGATGCTTTGCGTGTCAATATATAGTCATAAAATTACCCTGAAAGTGGTAAATCCGCGTCTGTCCCCGAGGTCGCTGCAGGTCACGGAGATAGTGCCGCCATGCTTTTCCGCAATAGATCTTGCGATGGCAAGACCGAGACCGAACCCGCCGGTATCGGAGGAACGTGATTTATCAGTGCGGTAAAATCTGTCAAACAGATGGGGGAGATCCTCCTTTGAAATAAGCTCACCCGTATTTGAAACAGACAGGCAAGCCTTATTTTTATGTGATCTCAGGGTGACTTTTATCTCGCTTCCGTCTTCTGAATGGTTCACTGCATTGTCTATAAGAATGTGTATGAGCTGTGAAATCCGTTCCTTATCGCCTTTTATGCGGACATTTTCCTCGATATCCGTAACAAGCGTTTTTCCGCGTTCAAAGATAAGTGCTTCAAACACAAGGCATGCCCCTTCGGCTGCATCGCTGAGAGAAAGATCCACAGCGTTTATCTTATCTTCGTCACGGTCATCTCTTGCGATATACAGCATGCTGCTGATAAGCTTTGACATTTTTGCAGTTTCGTTTTTGATGTATCCGAACCATTTTCTCTGGCTCTCGACTGTTTCTTTTGGGTTTGACATGATAACATCTGTATTTGCGGATATTACAGTCAGCGGGGTCTTAAGTTCGTGGGATGCATTTGCAAAGAATTCCTTCTGATTTTCCCATGCACGGCGGACAGGTTCAGCCGCCCATTTTGCAAGAAAAAATGAGATAACGAACAGCACTGCAAGGCTCACAGAGGCGATCCCCGCAGAGATGAGCAGCAGCCGTCTCAGCGTGAAAAGTTCGATCGAACGGTCAAGCAGGACTATGTTTTTGCCGCTGTCCGAAGGAACTGACATAAATCTGTATTCAACATCGCTGACGGTCACGTTTCCTCTGTTTTGTCCGCTTTGCACGATGTCCGAAACAGCAGCTTCAAGCAGTGCTTTTTCGCTGTCGGAAAATTCCTCGGTAAATAGATATTTCTCATATGTGATATTGCCTTCGCTGTCTGCGGAAATCATTATTCTTCCACGCATCATGTTATTTTCGGAAACAGTGCTGTCCTGTATCTTATCAAACATTGAGCGGGTGTCCTTTTCGGGTGACGGCTCATCGGACGGGGGAACGGGCTTTGGTATATTATCGGGAAAATCGGGTGAATGATGTCCGTCTTTGAATTCTGTTTCGACCGCCCTGTCAAGAATAAAATCAGCCTGACGCATCTCGGAATTTTTCATAAGCATATAAATTCCCGAAACAATGGCGCAGACGATCAGAGTAAAAATACACATCATGACCGCCATAAATCTGCGGCGGAGCTTCTTTATCATTTGACTTCCTCCAGACAGTAGCCTACGCCCCTTATAGTTTTGATGGATGTTTTGGCTTTGATGAAGCCAAGCTTTTTGCGCAGAAATGAGATATAGACTTCAACATTGTTGTATTCGGCATCGGAATCGTATCCCCATATCTTTACGATAAGAGTTTCCTTGCTGAGTATGCGTTCTCCGTTTCTGATAAGGAGCTCCATTATTGAAAATTCCTTTAGACCCAGTTTGACGGAATTTTCTCCGCAGCTGAGTTCATATGTCGATGTGTTCAGCGAGATATCTTTATAGGCTATGACATCGCTTATCACGGTGTCGGAAAATCCTCTGCGTCCAAGGGCACGGACTCTTGCGAGAAGCTCATCTGTCGAGAACGGCTTTGTCAGATAATCGTCAGCGCCTGAGTCAAGACCCTTTACCTTGTCTGATATTTCGTCCTTGGCGGTCAGCAGGAGAACGGGAGTTGTGATCTTTTCCTTTCTTACGGCTTTGAGCATATCGATGCCGTTCATTTTCGGCAGCATTATATCGAATATCATAACATCATAAATGCCGGAAAGAGCATTATCCAGACCGTCAGCACCGTCGTAGCATGCATCGGCGGTTATTTTATTCCTTGCAAATATCTGCACGAGAGCATCTGCAAGAGAACGTTCATCTTCTACTATTAATATACGCATTATAATCGCCCCTTTTGGATCATGTTATATCAGCTACCTTTAGTATATCTTAAATCTGACGGCATTTCAATATTTTTTATGCTGAAAAAGGTTTTTTTAATGTATTTTATATGCATATCTGACAATATATGCAGCGGCGATTTGTACAATCAGCCGAAAAGTGGTTACAAAACGGTAAAATTGAATAAAACCGCACCCCCTCAGTTGTATACAGAACAGCAAACGGAATACGGTACGCTGTTTGCTGAAAACATTCTGCTGATAAAAAATAACGCCCTTTTAAAAACTGAAAAGAGGTTTGATTTTTATGACATTCAAAAAGAAAAAGATATTTGCCGCAGCTATTGCAGCTGCACTTCTCGCAGGCACAGTTCCTGCTGTATTTTCCGCTTATGCAGTTACCACGGCTGCTGCAACATCGGTTTCGGCTGAAAAGGAGGACGACAGCGATACAATGGAAAAGCTTCTTGTTGAGGTTAAATCAAGAATAGACATTCCGGATGAGCTTACTGAATTTGAATTCAGCAAGTCAGGCAAGGGATCGGTCACTTATTACACATTCACATGGTCAACACCCGATGATGCTGATGAAAGCAGATCACTTTCTGTAAGCATTTCGGGAGATACGATCATAAACTATGATTACAGTGAATATTCGACCGACAACAGCAGAGTTCCGTCATTCGGAAAGCTTTCTTCCGCAGATATCGAAAAGAAGGCACTCAGCTATATAGCAAAGCTCGATCCCCATTTCGGAGATTCAGTAAAGCTCGGCGATTTCAGAGGAAGTGTCAGAGGAGATAACGTCACGATCGGATTTACCCGTACAGCAAACGGCACTGATGTTTTCGGAAACGGCGGAAGTGTCACCGTTGATAAGAACACGGGCGATCTGGTTTCATTCAGTGCGGCATGGTGGGATAATGCAGAGCTTGCGGATATCTCAAAAGCTGTTGATGCCGAGAAAATGCAGTCCGCATACAAGGCTGATGCAAAGGCTGAGCTTCTTTATGCGATCCGTCATGACAGTGATGCAAAGAAGTTTGTTCCGACGCTTATTTATTCGGTTTCAAATGATAAATATTACGACCTGAATTCTGCTGCCGAATCCTCTTATTATGCCGATTATCTGAAAGCACAGAAGGAAAACAGACTTATTGAAGATAATTACTTTGAAGGCGGTCTTTATGCGGAGGAAACAGCAGATACTGCCGCAGGCGGGGATATGGGCAAGATGGCGCTTTCTCCCGCTGAGCTGAAGGCTGTCGGCGAGGAAAAGGACGTAATATCCAAGGAAAAGGCTGAAAGCATAGCAAGAGACAACAAATATCTCCCGCTTGACAGCAGTCTGACGATGAAGAATGCAGAGCTTTATAAACATGATGAGTCATCTGTATCACAGGGCTATGAATGGTCGCTGAGATTTACTTCCGCTGAGGATAAAAACAAAAGCACGACTGTATGGGTGAATATTGACGCTAAGACAGGTGCAATTACTTCGGTAAGCGGCTGGAGCGACAACGATAAGGAGGCTTCCGACAGCTCAGCTGCGAAGTCTGCGGCAGTAAATGCAGCCAAGGATTTTCTCGGCGCAAAATTTGCTGAATATAAGCTCAATGCTCCGGAGAACAGCGAAGATGCTGTCGGCAATTTCACATTCTCACGTTATGTGAACGGCGTGAAGGTCGCTGACGATGATGCATACATCACAGTAAATGCAGACGGCAAGGTCACATATTTCAGCTGCGATTATCACAATGTTGAATTCCCGTCGGCAGAGGCAGTTTCAAAGGACAAGGTGTTTGCATCGGTATTCGCTTCCGATGATTTCGACTGCGGATACATCGGCTTCCGCACGATGGACGGAAAAACTCACACATATCCCGTTTTTAGCATGACAGATACATATTATGTCAATGCAAAGTCAGGCGAGAAGTGCAGCTATGACGGAAGCGATTATGTTGATGAAAAGACAGGCTATTCCGATATTTCGGGACACTGGAGCGAAAAGTATGCCGAAAAGCTTCTTGAATACGGCATCGCACTTGAATCCGACGATGGAAAGCTCAACCCCGGAACTGCTGTAACAGTCGGAAAATTCAGCGATCTTCTCGGAAGTGTTTACGGATATTACAATGCAGGAAGAGTCAGTGGATCTGAAAAGGACAAGCCGCTGACATATCTCGAAGCATGCAGAATGTACGTAAAGGCAGCTGGCGGAGAGCAGTTTGCAGATGCAAAGGGCATATACCGCTCACCGTTCAAGGATGTTTCCGATGACAATGAAAATGTCGGATATTTTGCACTCGCATACAGCGCAGGCTTTGCGTCCGCAGACAAGAACGGCAACATCAATCCTGACAGCTATGTTTCAAATTCAATGATACTTTACATGATCTACAATTCGCTGAAATAACGCTTTTTCGGCGATGCTTTTAGTATTAATAAATGTGCAGAAATTGATCTGCCGTATTCGTTTTTCGGATACGGCAGATTTTTTTTATAAAAACTATTGACAAATCGGAAACAACAGTATATACTGTATATATAACATATAAACAGAAAGGATATACAGGAGGGTCAAAATGAAAATTACTGCAAACAGCGGAGAGCCTATCTATCGTCAGATCGCTGAGCAGTTCCGCGATCAGATACTTAACGGAAAGCTGAAAGAGGGCGATTATCTGCCGTCGATACGAGGGCTTGCTAAGGATCTGAAGATCAGCGTCATCACGACAATGAAAGCGTATGAGGAGCTGTCGGACGAGGGGCTTGTCACAGCGGTTCAGGGCAAGGGATATGTCGTAAATGCGCAGGATACTGAGATGCTGAAGGAACAGCAGCGCCGAATTGTCGAGGATAATCTGCTGGCGGCAATATCCGCATCACGAACGGCAGGAATGACATCGGAAGAACTAAAAATCATGCTTGAAACATTATTGGAGGCAGATATATGAACACGGAAAATATCATTTCAGCAAGAAATATCATCAAGTCTTACAGGAATTTCACTCTGAATATCCCGCAGATCGATATCCCTAAAGGATTTACAACTGTTATCGTCGGCAAAAACGGCGGCGGAAAAACCACGCTTCTTAACATTTTGGCGGCACTTTATATGGACTATTCG
>USNJ01000113.1 GCA_900556055.1 uncultured Ruminococcus sp. | reverse complement strand
CCGCCGATAAGCGCATCTATGTGCTGCTGGCTGAATGACGAAAGGTCGTGGAATGCGTCCTGCCTTGCGAGAAAAGTTTCCAGTGCCTGTTCAAATCTTGAGCTGACAAACGGCTTGACAAGGTAATCGACAACTCCGAGACGAAGTGCTTCTTCAATGGTTGCGCTGTCATTTGCCGCCGTTACCATGATGACAGAAACAGGAATATTAAGCTCACGTATTTTCCGCAGCAGTGCTATTCCGTCTGTTCTCGGCATGAAAACATCCAGGATCATAAGGTGGATCGTGTTTTTCTGAAGATATTCAAGTGCCGCTGAACCGTCCCTGCATACCGCCGAGATGTGAAAATGCGTGTTCTGGTTTACATACTGTTTGTTTATCATTGCGACCATGGGGTCATCTTCGACGATCAGTACTTCATACATTGGGTGTTCCTCCTGCATCAGTCATTGTAACGGTAAATGATGTGCCTACATCAGGTTCTGAATCGACGGTAATTTCGCCGCCGTATTTTTTTATGAGATTATTGACAACATAAAGGCCTGTGCCTCTGTTTTCGCCCTTTGTGGAATATCCGTTTTCAAAAATATGCCTGAGATTTTCTTCGGTTATGCCCGAACCCGTGTCGTCTGTGCTTATAAGCATTGCGTGCGGCTGGGTGAATATTCCGACTGAAAGCTCTTTAACTGCACTGTCTGTTGCGTTCATGGAGTCCATGGCATTGTCAAGCAGATTTCCGATTATCGTTACAAGGTCGTTTGAGGGCAGGGAAATATCGCTTCGTGAAAGCTTGCTTCCGTTTTTGAGTGAAAACTTTATGTCAAGCTCCGCAGCCCTTGCGTATTTTCCGATAAGCAGCGCTGCAACTGACGGATCCTCGATATTTTTCATTATATTGTGGATAACAGTCTGCTGGATCGCTGTGATGTTGCTTATGTATTCGCAGGCTTCATCGGTTTTTCCCATGTGGATAAGTCCGAGGATAACGTGAAGCTTGTTTACAAAATCGTGATTGTTCGCACGCATGGATTCGACCATGTATTTTACGCCGGACAGATCCTCCATTATCTTTGTGTACTCTGTTCTGTCACGCAGAATACAGAGCGCACCGACAATATTTTCCTTTTCCATAACAGGCACGATATCCGCCAGAATATCCGAATTCATTACAGAACGGACGGCAATTCCTGTTATTTTTTCGCCCGATGCAAGGGTGCCGTTCACGGGCAGGTCGGGGATAAGGTCAACAGCCTTTTTCTTTTCGGCGTTTTCGGGCAGGAGATTGAGCATTCCTGCGGCTGCGTTGTTCATGTATATTATCTTTCCGTCCTGTCCGACTGCTAGCGATTCAAGGATATTATCTCTTACGCTGAACATAGCACTGAAAATATCGGGTTCATATCCTCTCAGAAGCTTTTTTATCTTTCGTGAAAGATGCTTTGACATGATTACTGCGCAGATAATGACTGCCGCCGCACACAAAAGATGGATAAGCACCGTATTCATTATTATTTTGTTTATGTTTCGGTCAAGCATTACCGCAAGAACAAAACCCGAATAATCGCCGTTTTCATTGCGTATTGCGGCATATGCACGGCGCTGTGAGCCTGACGGACCCGTGTCGCTTGCCGTATAGTGATCTCCTGCACTGAAATCAGGCATTGTTCCGTCGTAAACAGTGCCTATAAGCTCGGATGTCGTGTGGAATATACGCACATTATCGGTTCCGACAACAGATATGACATCGACATCGGAAAGGGAAGCCATCATTGATTCAAGATATGTGCGTGCCTTTTCTCCTTCGCTGCGGACATCTTCCGAATCCGCTATAACTGTGGCGGTGTTAAGAAGGTTTCTGTCAAAATAGTCGCTTTCCGATCGGATATTTATGTAAATGCTGACTGCGGTGACCAGGGCAGTCATTATAGTTACAAGAATTATCAGTGTTCTTAATATTTCCTGCTGGATACGCTTGGCGGGACGGATCTTTGACATAGCTTTATGTTACTCTCCTTATAATAGTATGCTTATCCATTATAGCACATTTTCTATGGATATGCAAACATATCTGCACGGATATGGTCATATTCTGATGAAAAATGTGCTTTTGAAAGTAATGAAAGCGGATTATGCAAACTAAAGTAAATCACAGAGAAAAAGTTATGTTCATTATTTTCGTATGCTTGCTTATTTTTTGACATGGTTATATAATAATGACAGTGAAGGAAATACAAAGGAGAGATCACCCAAATGAGTACACTCGCAGGAATTATGGAAACACTTATGGTAGTATGCTTCGGCATCTCATGGCCTCTGAACATCGTCAAGGCATGGAAAGCAAGAACAGCACAGGGAACAAGCCTTCTGTTCTACTCTTTCATCTGGATCGGTTATGTGTTTGCATTCATCGGTAAGTTCGTTATGATCGCAAACAATGCTCCCGCACCCTGGTATGAAACAGTAAAATGGTATGTAATGTTCTTCTATGTTGTAAATATTATCATGGTAACAGCGGGAATCGCAATTTATTTCCGCAATAAAATTATAGACAGCCGTTCAGCAGCTTCCGCAGATGTTGCTGAAGTTGCAGAAGTTGCACACAGCTGCTGATCGCCGAAAATTTGAGAGGAGAATGAATTATGAGCGTATATGAAAGAGAACTTGCAAGTTACCGCAGACTTAACGAAATAGCAAAGAAGAATGGTGTTGTACTGTTCGGTTCATCATTTGCAAAGGATATCCCCGTATGTGAATTAAAGCAGGCATTTGAGCTTGACTGCGACATTTACAACAGAAGCTTTACAGACCTTTCTGTTTTTGATGCTAAGGAACTGCTTGATGAGTGCGTTCTGAAGCTTGCGCCTCATAAGGTTCTTCTCCAGATGGGCGAGACAGATCTTGAAAGAGGATATCACACTATCCCTGAGATCGTTGCTGAATATGAAAAGACAGTAAACGAGATCAAGAAGGCTGATAAGCACTGTGATGTTATCGTGGTTTCCGTATGCGACAACGGCAGCGGAGTATATCCCGAAGAACTCAACAAGCAGCTTGAAGCTATGGCAGACAGATGCGGCTGCAAGTATGCTGACATCACACCTGCATTTGCAAATGAATCACCTACAGTAAAGGCATTCAGCATGCTGAAGCGCTTTATGAGAGACAGGATCTCCTTCTGCGATACAGTTTCTATGCTGAACGTCTGATAAGAAAGCCGATCCCCAATAAATAATTATATAATCCCCAAACCCCATTTTTGCCGCCCGACCTTTATCCCCATAGGTCGGGCGGAATTATTTTTATTGTTTATTATTTATTAACAAAATCTAGACAAAATAAAATAGAAGAGAACATACGAAAATAATATAATAGTATATATACGCAGGACATAATTTATCAACATAATCTGATGTGTTGGAGGGGAAGATATTGAAGTCAATTAAAACTAAAATTTCTGCATTGGTGATTTCGGTCACGCTTGCGGCTGTTCTTGCACTTGGGCTTATCAGCTTTTTTACTGCCCGCTCGATCATTGTGGATTATTCGCTGCAGCTGCTTACATCGGTATGCGGCAACCGTTCCTCAGAGATAGATTCCTATCTGAAAACGATCGAACAGTCAGTGAATACGATAGCGGATTATACTCTTGAAAATATCGGCGATATAAACAAGTTTAAAACATCCAATGAGTATGTTTCTGATTTTACCGATCATATCGAGCCGTATCTTATGGCAGCCACCAAACATACTGAGGGCGTAGTTACTGCGTATGTCCGCTATAATCCCGACTTTACCGAACCGACCTCGGGACTTTTCCTTACAAAGAACTCTTCGTCAGACTCATTTGACAGTGTTACCCCGACTGATTTCAGCGTTTATGACAAGTCTGATATGGCTCATGTCGGCTGGTATTACACGCCTGTAAACAACGGTGCTCCCATGTGGATGTCGCCTTATCTGAACGAAAATGTAAATGTGTATATGATATCCTATGTCGTTCCGCTTTACGTTGACGGCGAAAGCATAGGAATTGTCGGAATGGATATAGATTTCACACTGGTAGAAAATATTGCGGATTCAAAGTCTTCATACGATACAATGTCGTCGTTTATTGTAAATGACAGCAGCGAGATCATGTATCACAGATCTCTTGAATTCGGAACATCTCTTGCAGATATAAATTCTGACGGCAAAATGGACGGCCTCTGCAATGCACTCAGCCTTTCTGAACCTGATGGAAGCATGATAAAGTACAGCTTTGAAGGCGTGGACAAGAGAGCGGCATTTTCTCCTCTGAGAAACGGAATGAAGATAGTTGTCGAAGTCGATGCCGATGAAATAAATCTGCAGCTTCAGAACCTTCTGATAGCAAGCGTTGCAATAGGTCTGATCGTTATGATAATCGGAGTGATACTTTCGCTCCTGATCTCATCGCACATGGCTAAGCCGATAGTTCAGCTGAATTCTGCGGCAAAGAAAATTGCCGACGGCGATCTTGATGTTTCCGTTGAATGCAGAAGCAGGGACGAGATAGGCACACTTGCAAAAAGCTTTTCCATGACAGCGGATCGTCTGCGCGATTATGTCAGCTACATAAACGAAGTATCAAACGTGCTTAACGAGATAGCTGAAGGAAATCTTGATTTCTCGCTGGCACTTGATTATACCGGAGATTTCTCAAAGATAAAGGATTCGCTCAATAACATCTCAACTGCTCTGAATGATACGATGCTTGACATCAATAATGCAGCGGAGCAGGTAGCGAGCGGATCATCTCAGGTCGCAGCGGGTGCACAGTCGCTTTCGCAGAGCAGTACGGAGCAGGCGGCATCTGTTCAGGAGCTTACCGATGCGATCTCTATGCTTACAGAACAGATCAAGGAAAATACAAACAGTGTTGAATCTGCATTTGAAGCATCCGAAAGATCGGCTGACGGAATGAAGGAAAGCAGCACGCTTATGAAGGAAATGACCGACGCTATGGCTGAAATTTCCGATGCGTCAGCAAAGATCGTAAACATAGTAAAGACTGTCAGCGACATTGCATCGCAGACAAATATCCTTGCTATAAATGCCGCTATTGAAGCTGCCAGAGCAGGTGAGGCAGGACGCGGATTCTCTGTAGTTGCAGGAGAGATACAGCTTCTTGCATCCAAGACTGCTGAGGCAACAAAGAACATAACAGAGCTTGTTGACAATGTTTCGTCAAGAGTGGAAAAGGGTAAGGAGATCGCAGGGAAGACGGAAGCATCTCTCCGTACATCTGCCGATGTTTCCGAGGTTATTGAGGAGAAGCTTGATCTTATTGCAAAGAGCAGTGAGGAACAATCTCAGGCTGTTGACAGAGTTCGCGAGAGAGTAGTTCAGATCTCCGATACCGTTCAGACAAACAGTGCAACAGCAGAAGAAAGTGCCGCAACGAGCGAAGAAATGAGCAGTCAGGCACATATGCTCCAGGACAGAATAAGCGGCTTTAAGCTGAAAATGTAATTTTATAATAAAAAGGAACGCAGTTCGGTTGGATTGCGTTCCTTTTTTATACGGCTGATGCGTCGATGATGTCGTCGAACGGTATCGTTACATCGGATATTGTCAGCGATCGGTTCTGCATGCTTATTTTTGTTATGATGCCGGATATTTTTATATATTTTTTGCTGCTGTAAAAAACTATTTCGGCGGCACTGCCGATATAAAGCGAATGGAGCTTTGCGTCCAGCTCGTCTGACATTTCGTCGGAAAGAATCTTGCGGCTGTCGGCAGTCTCTTCCATTGCGGCGAGGGCTTCGTTAAGTCCCCTCAGTGCTGCAAACGGCATGAACTGCTTTGCACGCTCGGATGCCGGCATTTTCGGATGTGGCTTATTCACCGCTTCTGTGACCTCCTATCTGACAGTTGCGTTCACGTGCGGTTGCGGATTCCTGAAAGTTCATTCCGCGCAGAACGGCATTTTTCCCGTACTTCTTTTTCACGCCGATAACGGCTTTTCTGATATTTCTTGAACGCTCATCGTCCTCGGGATCTTCGAGGAAGGAAAACTGTCTGAATTCCTCGCTGCATATATGATTGCAGGATATATTGAACCTCCGTATCGGCAGGGAATGGTCGGTTATCTGCGAAAAAAGCTGCTCAATCGCAGGGAGCATCACCCTGTCGGAATTTGTTTCGTTCCCGAGAGAAAGCGAGCCGTGTACGCCGGGGATCTTCAGCCCGTTTGAATATCCGACATAAAGACTGATCGAATTTGTGACGAGATTTTTGTCTGTAAGATCAAGGCAGAGCGAATCCATCATTTCCTTGAGGATTATCTTTCCCTCATCAAATGAATAATCACGTGGAAGTACCTGACCGCTGGAAAGGCTGTTGGTTTTAGGTCTGTACTTTTTTATGTCTGCGATGGTAGTGCTTTCACGTCCCCACGCATGGTCGATAAGAAGCTCGGCATCTATCCCGAAAAGCTTGTAAAGGAGTTCTTCATTGGCTTCTGCTATGCTTTGCATTGTTGTTATTCCGTACCTTTCAAGACGCTGGGCGGTTCCTT
>USNJ01000112.1 GCA_900556055.1 uncultured Ruminococcus sp. | reverse complement strand
TGCGGTGCGCCAGGCAGAACGTGCGCCTGTCTCTGATCCCGTTCGGTAGCTACAGTCTGTGCAGGGAAACGGTATTTAGGTACCGCGGCACCTATCGGATCGGAACACAGTGCCTGTACGTGAGCGATTTTTTGCAGCTGTTTCAAGTATCTCACTTGACGGCGTTCCGGGATAACCCGCAACAAAATCGACACCGTTATGCAGCGCAGCCATCGCTATCGCTTCATTACCCATCAGAAATTTTTCCGACATCAGGCAGTTCACTTCTTTCATACAGTAATTTCATCACACTAAATTATACAACATTTTCTTTGCTATTTCAATAGATTTTGAAAAGTATTTTTATGTGACTTTTGATATGCATACAAAACAAGGCAGCGGAATTGCTTCTGCTGCCCTGAAAAGAAAGCCGGATCATTTTTTAAGCTCATAAGGCTGTCACTTGTTTTCTATAAGTCCGATGCTGTCAAAGCTGCGTATATGATACTTATCACCATAGCCCTCCTCGGGTATGCCGCTGAGGTCCGGCGGCTCAATGCCAAGTGACCTGCACACTTTTATCATATCAGCAATGATAATAGTCCGGTTATTGTCGTCAAAAAATGAGATGGGATCACCCGGTTCTGCTATCTTGAATGTATCATATATCACCCGAAGCAGAGAAATATCCGTTTCCATATACATATCATAATATTCCTTATACTTCCCAACCGAGTATTTATTCTTATCGGGACGATTATATCGGTAATGATCCCTGACGTATCCGCAGTTTTTCAGATTCAGACAAAAGTCCTCTTCTTCATACATACCGTAAAGCCAGTTCTGCCGCCCGCAGTGATCGCACGGATAAAAATTCTTTATGTCCTTATGCGGAATAAAAATAGGGGTAAGTATTTCTTCGGGAGAATAGTCACCTATTGCTCCCCAATACTTTGAAAATCTCCCGACAATGCCTTCGGATTCTCTTATCAGAGTGTAATCACTCATGCCAAGAAGAAGCTCATACCACTTGTTATAGTCATATCCAAAATGCTTTATAAGCTTTACTATGACCTTTAATCCATAACAATACAGTCCTGCTCTGTTAAGCTCATTAAATTCCCTGCCCACATCCGAGAGATCGGGCGATGGATATTCACTCGGACTCGGACTTGTTTTTACTTCAATGTATGTTTTTCCGTTGCATTTTGACATTCTTACTTCAGTTATCATTATTTTCAGCTCCGTATCAATGTTATTTCACAAGCAGTAAATGTCCTATTTTATGACCAGCATAAGAGTTCCCGCAGTTATCATCGCAAGCCCCGCAAAGGACTTCTTTGTAAGCCTTTCCTTCAGCACGATATACGAAAATGCGACCGTCACAAGTATGCTAAGCTTGTCGATGGGGACAACGATGCTTGCCTGACCGTCCTGCAAAGCCTTGTAATAGCACAGCCATGAAAGTCCCGTTGTAAGTCCCGACAGGCATATGAACGCCATGCTTTTGCCGTCTATCTTTTTAAGCTCGTCCTGCTTTTTGGTTACAAATACCATCACCCATGCCATGATAAGAACGACTATCGTTCTTATCGCCGTTCCGAGGTTGGAATCCACCCCGCTTATCCCTATCTTTCCGAGGATAGAGGTCAGGCTCGCAAACACCGCCGACAGCACCGCATAAAACAGCCAGCCCCTGCCCTTGACTTCCTTGTCCGTTTCTTTTTTTACTATCATGAGATATGTTCCCGCTCCGATAAGGATCATGCATATAACCTTGAGTATGCTCAGTTCTTCCCCAAGTATAATGAATGCAAGAAGCATCGTAAGCACCGTACTTGATTTGTCAACAGGCGTGACCTTGTTTACATCGCCTATCTGCAGTGCCTTGAAATAGCACAGCCAGCTGCCGCCCGTTGCGAGTCCCGAAAGTATCAGGAATATCAGCGTTTTTGCGGATATTCCGCCTATCCCGCCAAATGCCCCCGTGATAAACACCATCAGCCATGAAAAGAAGAGTATCACAATAGTTCTTATAGCTGTTGCGGCAGTCGAATCCGTGTTTTTTATTCCTATCTTTGCAAGTATTGAAGTAACTCCCGCAAAAAGTGCCGAACCGAATGCAAATGCGATCCACATATAAATCACCTTGTTTATATACAAAATACCGGCAGGAATTTTCCGTCTGATATTATTATATCACCCGATATGCGGACAGTCAATTTTATCTGCGAAATTTTACAAAAAATGCAGCACTGAAATAAGCATCAGTGCTGCATACTACTAAAAATCACGACCTGACGACCGATCTGTTTTTCCATTTCCCGCTTTTGTATCGGATAATGCTTACCGCCGCTGTCGCGAACCATGTGAAGCATGTTGTTAGCCATATTCCCCAGCAGCCTATTGACGGTATCTTCGTCAGCACGAGAGAAAGACCTATTCTGCATATTACCTCAGCGAGTCCGTTCACAAGTGCATAGCCTGTATCGCCCGTGCCGTTCAGAAAGCCCCTTGTTGTGTGGATAGCTCCGAGCGACCAGTAAAATGCCGCTGTCATCACTACCGCCTTTGATGCTATGCTTATGACCTCGCTGCCCGTCACGAACCAGCCTGCGATATATCTTCCGAACGCCGCAAAAAGCGCAAGCACCGCAAAGGCAAATATGACCGATATAGTTAATGCCGAATGCAGACCTCTGACGGCTCTTTCTTCCTTTCCCGCACCGATGTTCTGTCCCGTAAATGTGGAAACAGCGGCATTCAGCGAAGAAAAAGGCTGCTGAACAAACTGTTCAATCCTCATTGATACCGTATATGCCGCCATAACCGTTTCGCCGAATCCGTTAGTGACACGCTGAAGTGCCACCATCGAAACAGAGATAAGTCCGTTCTGGAGTGCGATCGGAACACCCATCGAAACACATCTTGCCATCATATCCCTGTCAGCCTTTATATCGCTGCGTGAAAGCCTGAGCGATTCATTTCTTCCAAAGCTGTAAAGTATGCATGCGGCGGCTGAAAATCCCTGTGCAAGGACAGTCGCCCATGCCGCACCCTCAACGCCTGTTTTCAGAACGATAACGAAAAATATATCGAGCAGAACGTTCATGATGCTTGCTGCGCCTAAGAAAATAAGCGGTGTTTTCGAGTCGCCGAGCGCCCTCATGACTGAATTTATCCAGTTGTACGCCGCCACCGCAAGCGTTCCGCCGCAGGCTATCCGCATATACGCCGATGAATCGTCTATCAGCTTTGCGGGAACATTCAGCATAGTCAGCACCGACCGAGCCGCAATAACGCCGACGATGCTTATGACCAACCCGAATATCGCCGTAACGACTGCCGAATTGAACACCGCGGATCTCATGCGCTTTATATCTCCCGCTCCGAAAAGCTGCGCTATCATTACGCCCGCACCGATAGAAAGTCCGATGCACAGCGTGTAAAACAGATAGGTTATCGAGCCTGTTGCGCCGACTGCGGCAAGTGCATCATCACCGAGTACACGTCCGACTATCAGCGTATCCGCAATATTATAAGTCTGCTGAAGCAGATTTCCGCCGAGAAGCGGCAGAGCAAATCTGATGATATGCCCTGTTTCGCTGCCCGAAGTCATATTTCCCGAATTATTCATGGCATTACTTCTTCTTTTTTATCAAAATAGCCGCACCTGCGCCCGCTGCAATGACTGCTGCCGCAGCAGCTGCGATCGGGAGTGCCGGACTTTTTTTGTTTTCTTCAGCCGTTACCTCAGATGTCTCAGCTTCTGCATCTGTTTTGGTTTCGGTTTCCGTTTCCGATGCTGTTTCTTCTTCCTTTGCGGGATATGGCAATTCGCCACCGATAACTTCCATCCCGTCAATGCCGAATTTTCCCGCAGCAACGGTTATCTTCGCAGTATGAGTTCCATTTTCCAGACCTTCGCAGTGATATGTTATCTCACGTGAGCCTGTTTTGTAAACATCGCTTAGCGCAGCCTCGCCGCCGTCGATCTCAACGGAAATGACTGTTCCCGCCGCATTTTCGCCTGTAAGCGCAAAGCCTGTTCCGTCAAACTTTACTGTCAGCGATGAGCCTTCTTCGCCCTTTGATATGGTTCTCTTGTAGTTCTTGAAGCTGCTCATTGTGTTATGTTCCCACTTGCCCTCGTAATCAAAACAGAGATCGGTATTGTCATAACGGATCACATATGTTTCTGCGCCTTCGATCGGCTGTACTGATATATTGTCAAAGCTGTTTCTGTTGTATGAGCTGTAAAGCGCAGCACGTCCAGCACCGATAAGCGACTCGGATTCGCAGACATATTCAGTAACCGAGTTTCCGTCAATATATGCCGTGATAACATTGTTTTCGGTCTGTATCTTCAAAGTATGAACAGCATCTGCATCAAATCCGTCAAGGCTGCCCTTTGCCTTTTCGGAATTGTTTGCCATAAGGCTCCAGCTGCCGTCCTCGAAAAGCTTTATCCAGTATCCGACTGCACCGTTGCATGCAAGCGTATATCTTGCACCCACGCCGACATAATTTTTTGTCGTATCATCTGATCTGTCAAATCTTACCTCTGCCGATGTGCTGTAATTGTACCATCTGTCATCACCGAAGCAGGTCACGGGATCGGGTGTCCAGCCCCACTCTTTTGCCTTTGTATCGGCTGTTATCTGCTGAACGAGAGTATTGCCGTTTTCGGTCTTTTCCACTTCAAATGCGCCGCCCTCATCGGTTGTATATCTCGGTGCATTTCCTCTTGATGCAAGATAATCCTCGGGATAATCCGCATATTCAAAATCATCTTCATAAGGAAGCTCAAGCACTGTTCTTTCTGACTGATCCTTATTCACATATTCAGTTCTCGGCGGCGTTACCGTAGAAACTGTCACGATCGAATACGGCTTCACGGAAACAGTGTATGTATATTCACCGTTATCCTCAGCCGGTGTGATATCCGAAACCTTTTTGAAATAATTCTCGTCATAGCTGCCGCTGTCAGGACCTCTTGTTTCCCAGACGCTGACATCTGCGGAAGCCTTGCCGAGGTCAGATACTCTGAATGTGTATTCGATAGGCTCATCTGTTGTGTTGGTGATAACTGTGCTGTAATCTCCGCTTTCAATATCTGCGGCGGTCATATAGCTGTAAACCGCATCAACGATAGCGTGTCCGTCGCCGCCTGCTTTTCCGTCGCTGAAGCATGCGCTGTCAACAAATGCCCAGCCTTTTTTAATAAACTGCGAGAAATGCAGTGACATATAAAATCCGCTGTCGAGCATATAATATCCGCTCCATGGATCGGATGCCGCAATAAGCTGCTTCTGGCAGTAGGTCGCACCGTCGTAATATGCCGATATAGCAGGCTGATATTCATAAAGTGTCATTCCGCCGTTCGGATACATTCCGATTATTCTGTTTGCGATGTCAAGTGCGCCGTTTATGTCAGCCAGTCCCGAGTTTTTGCCGTCAAATCTGTATGTTCCCTGCGCATAGCTCATTGACGAGCTTGCCTCGCTGAACCACAGCTCCTTGCCATGCTCCTCAGCAAGCTTTTTTGCCGCTGCGGTCGAGCTGCTTGTGTAATGGCTGCCGACAACATCGACAGCATTCATAAGCTCCTCGTCCTCATACATTCTGTCGGCAAATCCCCATGTGCAGACCTCTTCACCGCCGACTATCTTTATCTTTGAATAATCATACGGGCAGTCAGTCTCGCTTTTGAGATGCGACGAGAGATATTTCACCCATTCAAGGTCAGCTCCGCGCTCATTCTGAACCGCACTTACATAGTCGAATTCAAGACCGTATGTCTCATATGCAGCATCGAGAGTTTCCTTGTACCACTTGTATCTTGCGGCATAAACATCATCTGCATCGGATATCCATTTCGGTTCACTCCACCAGAGCATATCTATCGTCAGGTCTGGGTTTACCGCCTTTGCATCAGCGGCAAGCTGATATCCTGCGCCCCTTGTGACATCTGCCTTTTCATCTTCGCTGCGCTTTACGCTGGGTTCTGTTCCCGAAGATGAATTTATGTCCGCACCCATTTCGACTTTAAGATGGTTTATGCCTATTCCCTCATCGCCGAACATATACTCAAGTATTTCGTGATATGCCTCGGGATTTTCCGCCTTATAATCAAGGAGAAGGCGGGACGAGTTGTTGGCGCTTACCATTCCCGCCCCCCTGTAAAGCATGACCTCATTGGTATTTTCGGTCGTTCCGTCGATGATTATTTCCTTTGTATTCACCGAATTTTCCTCCGCATGACAATGTACAGGTGCTGCGGCGGACACGACAATTGCCGCTGCCGATGCTGCCGTCGCACATCTTTTCAATGTTTCCACAATATAATACTCCCTTTCAGCTGATGAACCGTGCACTGTTCTTTGTGATAATTATATTATACCGCACACGTTCGGTCAATCTGAAATATTCTGCATATTATTACGATTTTGATATTTCGGAGCATTTTCGGGATTTTTTTATCATAGGAAAACCGCACCCTTTGCCCTGCGGTATTCTCTCGGGGATACGCCTTCCGTCCTGCGGAAAACTATGCTGAAATAATTCCTGTCGCCATAACCCACAGCACTGCCGATGTCCCCTATTTTCATATCCGTGTTCACAAGCAATGACTTTGCC
>USNJ01000111.1 GCA_900556055.1 uncultured Ruminococcus sp. | reverse complement strand
ACAGACAGACAGACAGACAGACAGACAGACAGACAGACAGACAGACAGACAGACAGACAGACAGACAGACATCTGTAACTTTTTTTCATAATGTACCGCGAGCATACGGAAGGTCAAAGATTGGCCTTCCGTATGCTCGCATTCTTTTTATGTGATGAAAAATGCTGATAAAGCCTTTTTAACCGTTGTCATACCGATTTATAACGCGGAAAAGTACATTGCGCAGTGCATGGACAGCCTTATTGCGGTACGCCGGGAGGAGATGGAGATTATCGTCGTCGATGATGGTTCGACCGACGGCGGCCCCGGTATCGTGAGCGGCTACTGCCGCATTCATCCAGAGGTGAAGCTGCTGCGGCAGGGCAATTCCGGGCCGTCTGCGGCAAGAAATCTCGGTATGGCGCACGCATCTGGAAGATACGTCACGTTCGTTGACGGTGACGACTATGTGGACCCCGAGACCCTCGGGCGGCATATGGAGCTTATGCGCGGCCGGGAATTTGACATATGGGCGTCGGACTTTTACCGGGTAGCTGACAACGGCCGGGTGCTTGATTCGGTATTTCAGATCGAGAAAACGGAGTTCCCCATTGAGGATGCCGCCTATCTGGAGCAGTTTCTCCGCGCGGGAGACTGTGTCTGGAACGTGTGGAGGTATGTTTTTTCGAGAGAGTTTATCGAGAGAAACGGCCTCGTGTTCCGGGAAGGCTACAACATAGCGGAGGATCTCGAATTTATGGTGAGAGCGCTCACCGCGTGCCGCAGGCCGGTTTTTTTCCACGAGCCGTATTACCGCTACCGCGTGAATTACGGCGCTTCGCTTACGAGAGTCTATACGGCGGAGCGGGTAAGGCAATTCACGGAAATGATCCTGCTCGCAAGGACTCATTTGGGGATGCAACAGACAGACATGCTGATAAGAAAAAAACTCGCGCGGGAATATATATTGAATCTCTCGCTGTATGCGGAGTGTCCGAGGGATGAACGAAACTCGGCATATGAGCGGCTGCGCTCCGCGTCGGAGCTTTCGGAGGACGCGGCGGGAGTTTACAAGGCCGCGGCGACCGCGGTGAAAGTGACCGGCATACGAGCCTCAGCGTGGCTGCTGCTCGGCATGAAGCGGGTGAAACGGAGAGTGAGGAGACATAGACAACTGTACGGAAAAGCCGCGGGTGTCGGTGGTGATCCCGGTATATAACGCGGAAAAATACCTGCGCGGCTGCATGGACAGCGTACTCGGCCAGACGCTGAGGGAGCTGGAAGTGATCTGTGTGGATGACGGCTCGACTGACGGCAGCGCCGCGATACTCGCAGAGTACGCGGAAAAGGACAGCCGTGTCCGTGTGCTGCGTCAGGAGAACAAAGGCGCGGGAGCCGCGCGCAACCTCGGCATCGACGCCGCCAAAGGAGAGTATGTCGCATTCATAGACGCGGACGACTGGGTAGAAAAAAGCTATTGCAGCGAGCTGGTACAGTGCGCCGATGAGCATAGCGCCGACATAGTTGTCTGCCGTTCACAGCGCTTTGACGATGCGACGGGAGAGCCTCTGCCGTCTGATTGGATGCTGAAAGAGCAATACCTTCCGGGCAAGGCATTCGCACCGGAAGATATAGAGAAGTACATTTTTCAATTTACCTATGGGCAGGTCTGGGACAAGCTTTTCAGGCGTGATTTTATAAACGCAAACGGAATAAGGTTTCCCGAGATGCGCGCCGCGGAGGACACGTCCTTTGCATACATAAGTCTGCTGTCCGCAAAGCGGATTGCCGTGCAGCCGTCGGTGCTGATCTACTACCGGGTAAACCGCGCCGGGACGACCTCAGGCTCGTTTGTGAGATACCCTGACGCTCCGTTTACGGCGTTCAACTTGGTGTACGAGTTTTTGAAAGACAGCGGCAAGTACGAAGAGTATGAACAGAGTTTCTTGAATTGGGCAATGGAATACCTTGTCTGGCAGGTCTGCAATATGCCGGATAAGAATATACGGAAACGGTATTATGAAGAACTGAAGCAACGGTGGATACCAGAATTGGGTTTAGACAGGATGACCACAGAGAACAGCTATGACCGCTCTGCTCTGAAGAAGTTTCGGTTTATCAGAAAAGCACCGTTCGAATTGATAAATGTGGTGCTGAATGTGTGCAAGAGAAGGAGGTGATTTAGTTGAATCGTGATGAACTGCGCTCGCTTCAACTAAGCGAACTTGAAATCTTGCAAATGTTCAAGCAGTTATGTGAATCAAATCATCTGCGATTCTATATTACAGCTGGAACATTACTTGGTGCTGTGCGGCATCAAGGTTTTATTCCTTGGGACGACGATATTGATGTAGTTATGCCAAGAAAAGATTACAACAAATTAAGAGATATATGCAAATCCGAATTGCCATCGGATTACTATTTTCAGGATTCCTTTACAGAAGAAAATTTCCCGTACTTTTTTTCAAAAATACGAAAGTGCGGAACTGAAGTATATGAACCCTGCTTAGATAAAGTCAATATACGAAAAGGCATTTATATAGATATTCTTCCATTGGACGCCTGTCCGAAGAGAGAGACATCTGCATATATTTTCTTCAAATTTATCGGACTTTTCAGTTCCGTTTATATGGGTAAAGTAAATGCCGACTTTGTATGCGGATATACGAAAAAATATATGCGGTTTTTATACAGCATATTGATCAAGTTCCCGTTGCCCAGCATTCGAAGCATGCGGGAAAATGCGGTTCGCTTTTATGGGAAATTCTGCAATTGGAAAAGATTGTGCACCGTTGGAGGAACACACGGATATCCCGCTGAAACATACGACGCAGCATGGTTTGATGGCGAAATGTTGTTGCCTTTTGAAGGCCATTTATTTCCAGTTCCGGTTGGATGGGATCAACTTTTGAAAAATATGTACGGCAACTATATGCAAGTCCCAGACGAAGAAGATAGAGAAGGACATTTTGAATAGGAGTGAAACGGGATGAGACGAGTTATTACTTATGGCACATTTGATTTACTTCACTATGGTCATATCAATTTGCTGCATCGTGCAAAAGAACTTGGCGACTATCTTATTGTTGCATTATCTACTGATGAATTCAATTGGAATGGCAAGCAGAAAAAGTGTTATTTCTCATATGAAAAGCGCAAACAATTGCTTGAAGCTGTGCGGTATGTAGACCTCGTAATTCCTGAGGAGAGCTGGGATCAAAAAACTACAGACGTCCAGCTTTATAAAGTCGACACATTTGTCATGGGTGATGATTGGAAAGGCAAATTCGATTTTTTGAAAGATTACTGTGAAGTCGTGTATCTGCCGAGAACCCCTGAGATATCAAGTACGCAGATAAAGAGGGATTTGGGGAAATGAAAAAAATAAAGCATTTTTTTGATATCATTAAACGTTTCTTTTCGCTGTCAAAAGATAGATGGTGGAGAGCAAAAAAAAATTACATCAAATATTACGATAAAATGCCGTTAAATGAGAAATGCATTTTACTTGAGTCACAACATGGTACTCAGTTTAAAGGAATAATTTTCTACTTATGCAAATTTTTATCCGAAAGCGAAGAATATGCTGACTACCAAATTTTTATTCCTTCTTGGATAAGGCATATGAAAGAGATAAAAGGCATATTGACCGCATACGGCATGAGCAATGTTAATGTTGTTGTATACGCCTCTGATGAATACTTTAAAATATTAGCATCAGCTAAATACTTGATTAACGACAACACCTTCATTCCGGAATTTATAAAAAAGCCCGGACAGGTTTATTTAAACACTTGGCATGGCACTCCGCTCAAGTTCTTAGGGCGAAAGATGCATACAGACATGAGTCAAATTGGAAATGCTCAAAAAAACTTTGTTGAAAGCGATTATATGCTATTTCCCAACGTTCTTACAAGAAATGCTATAATGCAAGATTATATGATTGAGGATATCGCAGAGCCAATTGAAATATTTGGCGGCTATGAAGTATTTTTTGGGGAAAAAGAAAATACTTCATTATTACGCGAATCTCTTGGACTTAAAGATAAAAAAATATATGCCTACATGCCAACATATCGCGGAACCCCGAAAAATGGCGGTACGGATAAAAATGATATCTATTTAAAATATTTTCTTTATGAACTCGACAAAAAATTGAAAGAAGATGAAATTCTTTTCGTAAATCTTCATCCTATTGCTAAAAGTAAAATTAATTTTAATAATTATGAACATATACGAAATTTCCCTCAGACAGTTGAAACATACGAATTCCTCAGCATTGCAGATTGCCTTGTGACAGATTACTCCAGCGTGTTTTTTGACTTTGTCAATACCCGCAGAAAAATTGTGATGTTTTGTTATGACAAAGATGAATACTTGGCAGACAGAGGGATGTACATTGATATTGACACACTTCCGTTTTCAAAAGTGAATACTATCGATGACCTGCTTCTTGCCGTAAGAACTCCCAAGGATTATGATGACGAACAATTTATCAAGGAATATTGCGCATATGAATGCAAAGATGCTAGCCAAAAATTATGCGATTATGTTATAAAAGGAGTAGATACTGGTCTTATTACAAGAAAGAATCAAGCAGAAAAAAAAGAAAATGTATTAATTTACGTTGGCAATCTTGCAGCAAACGGCATTACTTCCTCAATAAGAAATCTCTTGTGTAATTTAGATTTGAGCAAAAGGAACTATTACTTAAGTTTTAAGCAAAGCTCTGCTAAGGCAAATGAAGCTGTTCTTAATACGTTTCCTGCGCAGGTCGAATTTTTCCCGATTTGTGGCAGCATGAATATTACGATCAAGGATCAAATTATTAGAAAGCTTTTTAAGGAAAAGATTATTAATGCCGAAAAATATGAAAAAAAGCAAAAAGAAAGACTCATGCAAGAATGGACTCGCTGCTATGGAAATGCCAGATTTGATCATGCAATACAATTTAACGGCTATGAATCAGATATAATCTTGATGTATAGTGAATTTTCCGGCAGCAAAACAATATATGCTCACAACGACATGGGCGCAGAGGCAAAAACTAGAGGTAATTGCAGACAGGATGTTCTAAAATATGCATACTCGAAGTTTGATGCTGTAGCTATGGTGACTGAGGACATAGTTGAGCCTAACAGCAAATTTACGACTAAGACGACGAACAACTATTTCATATGTCCCAACATAATAGATTACACTTCTGTTGTTGAAAAGAGCAATATGGAGTTTGATATTGATGATACATCAAAAGTGTTTCCCTCAAAGAAAGCAGCACTTGAGTTATTAAACTCGGATTTTATAAAGTTTATAACGATTGGGCGCTTTTCTCCTGAAAAAGGACATTTACGCTTGCTGGATGCTTTCAAACGTATACTGGCAGAAAACAACAATGTTTTGCTCATTATAATTGGAGGCGTGTCAAATTATAAATATTACGAAAAAACAGTAGCATATGTAAAAAAATTGGGCTTAGAGAATAATGTAGTACTTATTCTTAAAACATCAAATCCCTATGCAGCAATGAAAAAATGTAATT
Source organism: uncultured Ruminococcus sp. (assembly GCA_900556055.1). Taxonomy (GTDB): domain Bacteria; phylum Bacillota; class Clostridia; order Oscillospirales; family Ruminococcaceae; genus UMGS1889. The sequence continues at coordinate 1,154 of USNJ01000111.1, read as the reverse complement.
ATTTTGTGCTCAGCTCGTATTATGAAGGATTTGGAATTGTTATTGCAGAAGCGGATATTCTTGGTCTCCCTGTTATCAGTACAGACGTTAACGGGCCGAGAGGATTTATGAAAGAACATAGAGGGAAGCTTGTAGAAAACAGTACTAATGGTCTCGAAAGTGGACTGCGGCTTTTGATGCAAGGAAAAGTCGATGCAATGAATGTTGACTATGAAAAGTACAACAAAGAAGCTGTTGCGGCTTTCGAAAACATGATTAATGAATCTATGAATAAAAAGAAATTAGAATCTGTCTAATGAGTTTGTAGATTACAACGGGAAGAGAATAAAAAATTATAATGCAACAACTAATTCAGCGTCACCAGTTCCTCTTTGAGGAACTGGTGAAACGCGACTTCAAAAAGAAATATAAGCGCACGGTTCTCGGCGCGGTGTGGAGCCTGCTCTCGCCACTTATGATGCTGCTGGTCATGCGGCTCGTGTTCACGCAGTTCTTCGGCCGCAACATGGATCACTATACTACATACCTGTTCTGCGGCAACCTTGTGTTCGCGTTCTTCAATGAATCGACCTCGCAGGGCATGAGCTCACTCATGGGCAACGCTTCCATCTTCACCAAGGTCAACGTCCCGAAGTACCTTTTCCTGCTGTCGAAGAATGTGCAGTGCCTCATCAACTTCGCCCTGACGCTCTGCGTCTTCGTGCTCTTCTGCATTCTGGACGATATAACCTTCACATGGCGCTGGATCATGCTGCTCTACCCCATTGGGCTGCTCGTTTGCTTCAACATCGGTATGGGGCTCATCCTCTCTGCGCTCTTCGTCTTCTTCCGTGACATCCAGTACCTCTGGAGCATCTTCACACAGCTGCTGATGTACATGTCGGCGATCTTCTATTCCATCAAGACTTATGCCCCGACCGTGCAGAACCTGTTCCTCCTAAACCCCGTCTACCTCTTCATACGCTATTTCCGCAAGATCGTCATCGAGGCGGCTGTACCCTCGCTGTGGTTCCACGCCCTCATGCTTGCGGACACGCTTATCGCCGTCGTAATCGGCTGCTGGATGTACAAAAAGTATAACCACCGGTTCCTGTACTACGTCTGAGGTGACCGCATGAGTATACTTGAAGTTAAAAATGTGTCTATCCGATACA
>USNJ01000110.1 GCA_900556055.1 uncultured Ruminococcus sp. | reverse complement strand
TCCCGGGACACTGCGACGCTGTTGAAAGATATGCGGCTTTTCAGAGCGCAATGAGGGAATGCGGACTTCCCGAGGACGGCGTCGGTGTTTTTCACGGTGATTTCTGGTACAACAAATGCTACGAAGCAGCCGATTTTTTCCTTAATTGCTGCCCCCGTCCCCAGGCTATTGTCTGTGCAAATGATTATATGGCATACTCTCTCTGTGATGCGTTGATGGATAAGGGAGTAAATGTCCCCGAGGATATATGCGTTTCGGGCTTTGACGGTGTGTATGAAGCGAAAATGCACGTTCCCCCCATTACCACCGCACAGGTGAATATGAACACATTGTCACGCACAGCCTTTGAAATAATAGAAAATGTGAATAACGGCAGACCACAGGAAAAATGCGTTATTTTATACCCGGACAGCTGCTTTACAGGCTCCTGTGGCTGTAATGTCAACTACTACAAAACTGAAGCGGACAAATCCCGTGAGATAAATTCACTTTTCCAGAAGAATACTTTTACACTTTATCATATTTATTCTGTTGAAGCGGCTATGCTTGAAATGAACCGTGTAACGGAAATTGAACAGATATCGGATATACTTTCAAAATTCGGCGGCAATATCGGCAGTTATGAAAAATTCTTTATGTTTACCTTTACTGACAGGAAGGGCAGATGCTCCTTCGAGACCGAGATACTCTCACCCTCTGAGCAGGTGTATCCCGCAATATGGATAGACAAAAGCGGCAGCTCCCTTCGCCCCGAGAAATATTTCTCCACTAATACGCTTATCCCCGCAGATTCGGCGGAGTCCCCTTGCTGTTATTACATATCATATATCCATTTTGAAAATCACTGCTTCGGTTATTCTGCAATATCAATGAAAAATGGCGAACCCTTCAACGAGTTTTATAATATCTGGATAGCGAATATTGCTGTTGCCCTTGAAACTCTTCTTCACAAAAACAGTATCAGGGAGCTGGTGGAGGATCTGGAAATAGCAAGCACCCATGATAAGCTGACAGGTATGTATAACAGACGAGGCTTTGAAAAATGTGTGAAAAGAGCCTTTGATGAGAAAAAAGAAGAACAGCGGACCACTGTTGCAGCCATTGTTATTGATATGGACAGGCTTAAATTCATCAATGATGTTTACGGTCATACAGAGGGGGATTACGCAATAAATTCCCTTGCTCACATTATTTCCGCCTGCTGCACCGAAAATGAGATAGCAGGAAGAACGGGCGGCGATGAATTTTACATTTTTGCTTTTGACTATTCGGAAGAAAAGGAAGTGCACTATAAAAAGCGGTTCAACGCAGCTATTGATGATTTTAACAAGACCGAAAACAAGCCCTATACCCTTAATGCCAGCATTGGTATATACATGGCTGATATCTCGCAGCACACCTTACCCGAGGATTTTTTAAAGCGTGCCGATGAAAAAATGTACGCCATGAAACGTGAACGTAAGGTCAGAGAGCTGCAGACAAAAATCTGATGACAACAAGAACACCGCACATTTATGAAATGCTCCTATTTCATAAATGTGCGGTGTTTGTTATTGGTTATGTAAATCTTTTCGATGTCTGAGTGGTTCTGTAAAGCTTTTTGTATTCCGAGGGAGTGCAGCCGTTTATGCTTTTGAACACTCGGTTGAAGGTGGTGAGGCTTGCAAAGCCTACCTGCATTGCCACATCGGTTATGGAGCTGCCGCTTTCAAGGAGAAGAAGCTCGGCTGCCTGTATTCGGCGTCGGTTCAGGAAGTTGATAAAGGTCGTGTTGCTGTATTTTTTGAATATCCTTGAAAAATGATATGGGCTGTAGCCTGCGATATCGGCAAGCTTTTCAAGAGTAATATCCTTTGTATAATTCTGCTCAATATATTTGAGTATCAAATTGAATTTGTCCACATATTTTCCGCCGTCGTCGTATTTTATCTCGTTTAGCTGATACTCCTTTATCCTTGCAAGGAGAGTTACCAGCTTAATGTAGATATACACCTCGGTTATGTCGGTGTAATTTGAATACAGAATGTATATCTCCTCCAGGATATGATTCATGGATTTTAGAAATTCCTTGTCATAATCCGAATTTATGAGCACAGGCTCTGAAAGGACAGAATAAAGCTCGGACAGTGCGGGGTTTGCCACCAAGGAATTGTTGTCGCACAGGAAGATAATCCTTCTGCCCGACTGTGCTTTCAGATTGTGAAGAGTGCCCCCGGGGATTATCAGGATATCCCTTTCGGAAAGCTTATAATCCTTGCCTGCGCATACAGCCTCAAAGCCGTTTGTGAGGGGCATGATTATTTCTATGGCGTTGTGCCAGTGGAGAGGATATTCCTCATCCTCATTATTGTCGTATAACAGAACACTTCGGTTTGAAACATAATCGACTGTTTCGTAGTCGCCGTTAAGATGTACGATCATATAAGCCCCACCGTTCCTTTTTGTTGTAATTTTTCAAGCAAAAGCTTTGAAATAGCGGCATAAATTGATATCTCGTAATAAATTTCGGCATCATCGGCACAACTTTTGTAACGTTTATATTACTATAATAACACGTCTTGTATAAAAAGGCAATACATTTGACCTACTTTTTGTAAAGCCATACAAATCTCGCATAAAAAATAGCACAATATGTGAAATCAAAAAAGCAAAAAACGATTGGTAAATCTCGTGGGATTGTTATATAATTTAGTCATTCAATACGACATACGGACAAAGGGCGAAAACGAACATATTTCTGCCCACGTTCTGCCGACGTAAATGCAGCTTTTAAAGAAGGTTGGTCAATACTATGAGCGTAAGAGTTTCTAATAAGCAGTACAAGAATTTCGGAAACTGCGTATTTCTGGATAACGGTCTTATTTCTCTCGGTGTTACAGTGGATCTGGGCCCGAGGATAATATATTTCGCCCGCAGGGGCAAGGAAAATGTCCTGTTTGAGGATGTTGAACGCCGCTTTACCGAGCCTGCAGGTGAATACGGCAGCTGGGTGGCTTATGGCGGTCACAGGATATGGATAGCTCCCGAGGTAAATCCCGAGACATATTATCCCGATAATGCCCCGGTGAGCTGCAGTATAGAGGGTAATAGGCTTATCCTGACTCCTCCCGCAACACCCTTCGGCAAGCAATTTACGGTCATTATTGAGATTGACGATGCTGCTCCTGTGGTAAAGCTCACTCACAAGATAAAAAATGTTTCCGAGTCAGAGACAGAGTTTGCTCCCTGGTCGGTAACAAGTCTTTCCGACGGCGGAGTTTGCATGATACCCGTAAATACTGCCAAGAGAGGATATCTCCCCAACAGAGTTATCAGCCTGTGGGATTACTCGGATATCTATGACAGCAGATTCAGAATGAGCAATTCCATGGTGCGCATAAGGCAGGATCCCTTTATTTGCAAGGCGTTCAAGTCGGGCTTTAATCTCGAGGACGGCTTTGCGGTGTATGCGGTTAAGGAGCAGATCTTCGCAAAATGTATTCCCGAATACAAGGACGTCTGCTATCCCGATTTTTCCTGCAACTTTGAGGTCTACACCAACAATCTTTTCCTTGAATGTGAGTTTCTGGGCGAAAAGCGGAAATTTGCAACCGGCGAGGAAGCTGTGCTTTGTGAAAAGTGGTGTCTTCTTGACAACAGTAATAATGCTGAGCCGTCCGATATGATGGACGATATCGGAAATCGCATTAATGAACTTATAAATTAAAATCATCCTTGAAAGGAATCAGAGAAAATGAAAAAATATCTTGACAAATCTCTTTCTGCCCTTGAAAGAGCGAAAGCTCTGGTTGATGAAATGACCGTTGAGGAGCAGGCAGGTCAGCTTAGATACGATGCTCCTTCTGTCCCGAGACTGGGCATTCCTGCGTATAACTGGTGGAATGAGGGCCTCCACGGTCTTGCACGTTCGGGCGTTGCAACAATGTTCCCTCAGGCTATCGGTATGGCTGCCATGTTTGACACCGAACTTGTGGAAAAGGCGGGAGACATCACCTCCACCGAGGCGAGGGCAAAATACAACGCTTACACAAAATACGATGACAGGGACATTTACAAGGGACTTACTCTCTGGGCTCCCAACATCAACATTTTCAGAGACCCGAGATGGGGCAGAGGTCATGAGACTTATGGCGAAGACCCTTTCCTTACAGCCGAAAACGGCAAGGCATATGTAAGAGGTCTGCAGGGTGACGGAGAAGTCATGAAAACCGCTGCCTGCGCAAAGCATTTTGCCGTTCACAGCGGTCCTGAGTCCATAAGGCATGAATTTAACGCCGAGGCTACACAGAAGGACATGGAGGAAACCTATCTTCCCGCATTTGAAGCCCTTGTTAAGGAAGCAAAGGTCGAAAGCGTAATGGGCGCATACAACAGGGTAAACGGAGAAGGCTCCTGCGCAAGCAAGTTTCTTATGGGCAAGCTGAGTGAATGGGGCTTTGACGGATATTTCGTTTCCGACTGCTGGGCCATCAGGGATTTCCACGAGCATCACGGTCTTACGAAAAATGCGGTGGAGTCGGCTGCACTTGCTCTTACAGCAGGCTGCGATGTGAACTGCGGCTGTACTTATGTTAATGTGCTTGCGGCTTTAGACGAGGGCCTTGTTACTAAGGAGGACATCAGAAAAGCCTGCGTTCATCTTATGAGGACACGCATAAGACTTGGTATGTTCGACGATAAGACCGAGTTTGATGATATTCCTTATAATATTGTCTCCTGTGTCGAGCATAAAAAGGTTTCTCTTGAATGTGCGGAAAAGTCAATGGTTCTTCTCAAAAACAACGGCATTCTTCCCCTTGATAAAAACAAGGTCAATACCATTGCGGTTATCGGTCCCAACAGCAACAGCAGAATTGTTCTTGAAGGCAATTACAACGGTACTGCCGACAGATACATCACCTTCCTGGAGGGCATTCAGAACAGGTTTGAAGGCAGGGTCATCTATGCCGAGGGCTGTCATCTTTACAAGCAGAAGGTATCGGGTCTTGCAATGCCCGGTGACAGATATGCGGAGGCTATGGCTGCGGCTGAAAATGCTGATGTTGTTATTCTCTGCGTGGGTCTTGACTCCACTATCGAGGGCGAGGAGGGCGACACAGGAAACGAATTTTCCTCGGGTGACAAGAATGATATCCGCCTCCCCGAAAGCCAGCGCATTCTCGTTGACAAGATCATTAAAACAGGCAAGCCTGTGGTTATGGTATGCGCTGCGGGAAGTGCTATAAATACCGAATGTGCTCCCGACGCTCTTATCCACGCATGGTACCCCGGTTCTGAGGGCGGAACGGCTCTTGCTGAAATTCTTTTCGGCGATGTAAGTCCTTCGGGCAAGCTTCCGGTTACCTTCTATGAAAAGTCGGAGCTGCTTCCCGAATTTACGGATTACTCAATGAAGAACCGCACCTACCGCTTTGCGGAAAACAATGTGCTTTATCCCTTCGGCTTCGGTCTGACTTACGGAGATATCGTATGCACATCGGTGGAGTACAAGGACGGCTCTGCTGTTGTTTCCGCTGAGAACAAGGGCAAGAATGCCACCGAGGACGTTATTGAACTTTACATCAAGGACTACTCTGAAAATGCAGTTACCAATGTAAGCCTTTGCGGTTTCAAGCGCATTAGCCTTGATGCGGGCGAGAAGGCAACTGTTACAATACCCGTTCCCGAAAGAGCGTTCACCGCTGTGGACGAAAAGGGCGAAAGAAAGCGTTTTGGCAGCAGATTCACCCTTTATGCGGGCACACATCAGCCCGACGCAATAAGCGAAACTCTGTGCGGCAATAAATGTGCCGTCACTGAAATAAATCTTTAATTTTAATTTGGAGGAAAAAACAATGAGCGAATTTTTTAAGAATATCGGCAAGATCCCCTATGAAGGCAAGGACAGCACAAATCCCCTGGCGTTCAAGTATTACAACCCCGATGAGGTAGTAGGCGGCAAGACAATGAAGGAGCAGCTTAAATTTGCTCTGTCCTGGTGGCACACCATGGGCGGCGACGGAACAGATATGTTCGGCTGCGGCACAACTGACAAGAGCTGGGGCGAAACAGACCCCGAGAAGAGAGCTATAGCAAAGGTTGACGCTGCTTTTGAGATAATGGACAAGCTTTCTATCGACTACTACTGCTTCCACGACAGAGACCTTTCTCCCGAGTTTGGCTCACTTGCAGAAACAAACGCAGAGCTTGACAAGGTAGTTGCATACCTTGAAAAGAAGCAGGCTGAAACAGGCAAGAAGCTTCTCTGGGGCACAGCAAAGTGCTTCGATCACCCCCGTTATATGCACGGCGCAGGTACATCTCCCTCCGCAGATGTATTCGCATATGCAGCAGCTCAGATCAAGAAGGCTGTTGAAGCAACCGTTAAGCTCGGCGGTAAGGGCTACGTTTTCTGGGGCGGACGTGAAGGCTATGAGACACTTCTCAATACCAACATGGCTTTGGAGCAGGACAACATGGCTCGTCTTATGAGAATGACAGTTGACTATGCTCGTTCTATCGGCTACACAGGCGATTTCTACATAGAGCCTAAGCCCAAGGAGCCTACAAAGCATCAGTATGATTTTGATACAGCAACAGTTCTGGGCTTTTTGCGCAAGTACGGTCTTGACAATGATTTCAAGATGAACATCGAAGCTAACCACGCTACACTGGCTCAGCACACATTCCAGCACGAGCTGAGAGTTGCAAG
>USNJ01000109.1 GCA_900556055.1 uncultured Ruminococcus sp. | reverse complement strand
CAAATCCCTGCGGGAACTAACCATGCGCCGGGGGCAGATGCTATCTAAGGCCGAGGATATGGATGCCGACACCGTATACAAGCTCTATTACGACTTTAGCCAGCCCATCTCCCGACTGCTGGATCACCAGATTCTGGCAATCAACCGGGGCGAAAAAGAGGGTGTGCTGAAAGTTTCCATCACCTTGCCCGGAAACGAAGGGGCTGCCCTTGTGTGCCGCGCCGCTCTAAAACCCACCATGCAGGTATCTCAGCTTGTAAAGGCCGCCGCAGAGGATGCCTTCCGCTTTACCCGGAACCAACGTGCGGATGCTCTGACCTTCCGGATTGGAAAGTGCGCCGTTCAGACCGCCGACGGTGACATTTCCTTTTTCAAGATATTTAAATCCGAGACGTGTGAAAACATCTCTCATGGATTTGGGCGTGAACGGCGAAAGCGGTGCTGTTACGGGTATCCCGCAGCTTTCTATCGAGCAGATGTTGACAAGTGTTACCGCACCTATGACAGATACTCCGAAAAATCCCCACAGTCCGCCCGCAATAACCGTAAGGAAGCGCAGCAGTGTAACGGGCTGGCTGAGATTCGGTACGACAAATCCTGCTGTTACAGAAAGTGCCGCAGCAACAAGCATCGGGTTTGAGATAAGTCCGCCCGAAACAGCCGCATCTCCGATAATAAGTCCGCCGACAATGCTGACTGCGCCGCCGATATTTTTCGGCAGGCGAAGCCCCGCCTCACGGACTATCTCGTAGAATATCAGTACGATAAGCGCTTCGGCGGCAAGGGGGAGAGGTGCGTCAAGCTCGGTCTCGGCAAGCTTTTTCAGCAGATCAAATCTGAACATTTCGGGGTGAAAGGTCGCTGCGGCAACGTATACTCCCGGAAGAAAGACAGCAAGCAGGAATGCCGCAAATTTTATCAGCCTGATGAATGTCGCATAATACGGACGCATATTGTAATCGTCCATAGTCTGAAAGTTTTCTATAAAAAGGTATGGAATGATTATCGCATACGGCGTACCCTCTATCATAACGCCTATGCGTCCCTCAAGCAGCTTTCCGCAGAATGAATCGGGACGTTCCGTGACTGACACGCCCGAAAAAAGCGACAGGGGAGAGCGGTCGAGAAACGGTTCAATATATCCGCTGCCGAGGATAGTTTCAAGCCTGATGTTTTTCAGCTGCTTTTTTATCCCTTTTACAGTGGACTGCGGAACTCTGTCCGCCATATAGCAGACTATGACATCAGTGTTTGAACATTCCGAGATGGGGAAAAGTTCAAACCTGAGCAGCGGGGATTTTATTCTGCGTCTGACGAGTGACATATTCGTTCTGACAGTTTCGACAAAGCCTTCGTGTGAGCCTTTCACATTGCCCTCGCCGTTAGGTTCGCCGATCCCTCTGACTGCATATCCCTGAACGCCGAATGCTGCCGCTTCGTCAACTCCGTCGATAAGAAGTATGGCAAATCCGCTCATCGCACGGCGGAGAAGATCGCCGTAATCCTCGGAAAATCCGCGGTCGATGGTCATAAGCGTTCTGTTTTTCACGAAATCCATAAGCTCATTCGGATCGGTCGAATCGGTTCGGTTTTCGATGTCCATGATCGGGTGGAGAACAAGCTCGGTTATCGTCGATGTTGCGATCATTCCCTCAAAGCATATGAGATTGAAATTCACGCCGTTCACGGTTATCGGGTTTTCGAGCAGGTCGGAGGTCTTTCCCGTTATCCGCCTGATATTTTCAAGATTTTCGCTGAGGCTTTTTTTCAGCCTGACGTTTTTGAAGTTATTCATATCGGGAATATTCAACTGAGGATCACACTGCCTTTAATTTTTTTTGAAAACCCTCTTGTCAAGGAGGATTTTATGTAGTATAATGAGAATAAATGTTCTGATAAAATCGAAAGGAGCGGTCACGAAGATGGCGGACAGCACGGATAATCCCCATGAGGGACACAGATACAGAATGAAGCAGCAGTTTATCGAAAACGGATATAATTTCGATAATTTCCGCACACATCAGATACTTGAATTTTTCCTGTTTTATGCATGTCCCAGGAAAGATACCAATGAACTTGCACACAGCCTTATGAACCGTTTCGGGACGCTTTCGGGAGTGTTTTCCGCAAGTGCCGAAGAGCTTATGTCGGTAAACGGCATATCCGAGCATACGGCGATAATGCTGAAATCAATTCCGCAGCTGATGAAGCTTTACAGCAGGGAGTCAATGAAGTCGGACAGCTTTGATTCACCGGATAAGCTGATACATCTGTTTGAACATTCATTTGACGGAACTTCCGATGAGGAATTTCATGCGGCATGCTTCGACAATCAGCTGAGAATGATATCAATGACTGTTATTTCAAGCGGCACGCCGTCATCGTCTGCTGTTAATATGCGCAGATTATCGGAATTTATTCTCAAAAATAATTCCACAATGGCTGCCATAGCACATAATCACCCGAAGGGAACATCTGCGCCCTCTAAGGCTGACATAAGCACGACACGCATAATAAGCGGATTTCTCAAAAGCATAGGAACTACACTTCTTGACCATATTATTGTCGGGGACGACGGCGTTTTTTCCATGAGAAAAAGCGGCACGATCGGAATTTTTGATTGATAATGAAAGTGAGATCATATGGATAAATTTGAACTTGTTTCACCCTACAAGCCCGCGGGCGATCAGCCGCAGGCGATAGATAAGCTCGTTGACGGTCTGAACAGCGGAATGAAGGAGCAGACTCTGCTCGGCGTTACAGGCTCCGGCAAGACGTTTACGATGGCAAATGTCATTGCAAGAGTGAACCGCCCGACGCTTGTTCTTGCACACAACAAAATACTTGCGGCACAGCTCTGCTCGGAATTCAAGGAGTTTTTTCCGCATAATGCCGTTGAATATTTTGTCAGCTATTACGATTATTATCAGCCTGAGGCTTATATCCCATCGACAGACAGCTATATTGAAAAGGACTCGGCTATAAATGATGAAATAGACAAGCTGCGTCACTCTGCGACCTGCGCTCTTGCCGAAAGACGTGACGTTATCATAGTTGCCAGCGTTTCCTGCATATATTCGCTCGGAAGCCCCGACGAATACCGTACAAACGTTGTTTCACTCAGAAAGGGCATGGAGATATCCCGAGAAGAGCTGCTCGGAAAGCTCGTTGCTATCCAGTACGAAAGAAATGACATCAATTTTATCAGAAACAAATTCCGTGTAAGGGGAGATGTTGTCGAGATATTCCCCGCAGGCTCGACTGACACGGCTATCAGGGTGGAATTTTTCGGAGATGAGATCGACCGCATAACAGAGTTTGAAACGGTCACGGGAAATTCGGTATCACAGCTTGCACATGTCATGATCTATCCCGCATCGCATTATGTTGTATCCAAAGCGAAAATGCATGAGGCTATTGAGGATATAGAAGCTGAGCTGGACGAAAGAGTGAAATATTTCACCGATAATCAGATGCTTATCGAAGCACAGCGCATAAAGCAGCGGACGCTTTACGACATCGAAATGCTTGAAGAGATAGGCTTCTGCAAGGGCATCGAAAACTATTCGAGAGTGCTTGCACGCCGTCCCGCAGGAAGCATGCCGTATACGCTGCTGGATCATTTCCCGAAGGACTGGCTGCTTTTCGTGGACGAGAGCCATGTTTCGCTGCCGCAGGTAAGAGGAATGTACGCAGGCGACAGGGGACGCAAGCAGGTGCTTGTGGATTACGGCTTCCGTCTGCCTTCAGCATTCGATAACAGACCTCTCAATTTCGATGAATTTTACAGCCACATAAATCAGGCGATATTCGTTTCCGCAACTCCCGGGGATATAGAAAAGGAAAAGTCACAGCAGATCGTTGAGCAGGTCATCCGTCCTACGGGACTTGTCGATCCCGAGATCATCGTAAAACCTGTTGAGGGACAGATCGAGGATCTGCTTTCTGAAATAAATATCCGTGCGGCAAAGGATGAAAGAGTTCTTGTCACAACGCTTACAAAGAAGATGGCGGAGGATCTCACGGAATATCTCAGAAAGATGGGCGTAAGGGTGCGCTATATGCATCATGATATCGACACTATTGAGAGAATGGAGATAATCAAGGATCTCAGAATGGGCGAATTCGATGTGCTTGTCGGAATAAATCTGCTGAGAGAGGGACTGGATATTCCGGAGGTATCACTTGTTGCTATACTCGATGCTGATAAGGAGGGCTTCCTGCGTTCTGCGTCCTCGCTTATACAGACTATAGGCCGTGCCGCACGAAATTCCGAGGGCAAGGTAATAATGTATGCCGACAGCGTTACACGTTCGATGGAATATGCGATAAACGAGACAGAACGCCGAAGAAAACTCCAGCTTGCTTTCAACGAGGAGCATGGCATCGTCCCCAAGACAATCAAAAAGGATATCAGAGATGTACTCGAGATATCTTCAAAGGAGACTGTCGCAAAGGAAACAAAGCCCGCAAAGAAGCTTACAAAGGACGAAAAGGCGGCGCTTATCGAGAAGCTGAAAAAGGAAATGAAGGAGGCGGCAAAGCTGCTTGAATTCGAGCATGCCGCATTCCTGAGAGATAAGATAAAGGAGCTTTCCGAGTGAGAAAATTCGTTATAAATAAAAATGATGCAGGTCAGAGGGTTGATAAATTTATCACAAAAGCCGTCCCCGACCTGCCGCAGAGCATGATGTACAAATCCATCAGAAACAAGAATATCAAGCTTAACCGCAAACGCTGCGAAATATCCACAAGACTCTGCGAGGGGGATATCCTCGAGCTTTATATCAAGGACGAGTTTTTCTCCGACGCTCCCGCAGAGCATGATTTTCTTGCCGCACCTGCCGATATCGATGTTGTTTTTGAAGATGAGAATATCATGCTGATAAACAAAAAGGTCGGTCTTGTCGTTCATGAGGACGATACAAATACCCGTGATACGCTGATAAACAGGATCAGGCATTATCTTTATGATAACGGCGAATATGATCCCGATGATGAGAATTCATTTGCGCCGTCCCTCTGCAACAGGATAGACAGAAACACGAGCGGCATCGTCATCGCCGCAAAAAATGCCGAAGCACTGAGAATATTAAATGAGAAAATAAAGAACCGTGAGCTTGAAAAGCGGTATCTTTGCATAACTGTCGGAGTGCCGCCGAAAAAGCACGACACATTGACGGCATATCTCAAAAAGAACAGCACAGACAACATGGTGAGGATATCCGACAAGCGTCTGCCCGACTATCTTACCGCAGTTACGGAATATACCGTGCTGAGGACAAAAGGTCAGCTTGCGCTGCTGGAAGTGCTTCTTCACACGGGCCGCACGCATCAGATAAGAGCGCACATGGCACACATTGGCTGCCCTCTTCTCGGTGACGGAAAGTACGGCATAAACTCTGTCAACCGTGAATACAAATTGAAAACACAGGCACTTTGCTCGTACAAGCTGAAATTCGCATTTACATCGGACGGGGGAGTGCTTGAATATCTGAACGGCAGAGAATTTCAGATAAATGATGTATGGTTTGTTGATAAATTCTTTTGTAAATAAAAAATATTGCCGAATATTCCATTTAAAATGCGAAAATCGTGCAAAATGTCGAAAAAGCTCTTGATTTTATGATGAACTTTGTGCTATAATCAAATCATATAGCATTTGCAAAGCGGTTTTCCGCTGCATCTGTATTCCGCAACATGGAGGTAATTCATATGGTAGGCGACCTGCATTGTCATACTAAGCTTTCTGACGGTTCTCTCGGCATCGAGGATATCGTTGTTCAGGCTAAACGAACCGGAATTGATTTCATTTCGATAACAGACCACGATACGATGGCTTCTTTTTCAAGGGCTGCCGTTCTGGGCGAACGCTACGGCGTGCGTATGCTTCCGGGAGTTGAGCTTTCCGCATGGGATAAACAGAGGGGAAGAAAGGTACATATCCTCTGCTATGCGCCGCAGAAGCCCGACAGACTTGAAGGTCTTTGCATAAAGTGCTGCGAAATAAGAAAGCAGTGCGCAAAGGAAATGGTCGAAAAGGTCATGAAGCTTTACCCCATTACCCCCGAAAGCGTAATGAAATATGCAACGGGAAGCAAGAGTATCTTCAAGCAGCATATTCTTCATGCGCTTATTGATTACGGATACACAACGGAATTTTACGGCGAGCTTAACGACGAGCTTTTCAACATGAAAACGGGAACGTGTCTTGTTGAAAGAGAATATCCCGATGTTAATTTCGTTCTCGACCTTATCCATTCATCACGGGGAATCGCAGTTATGGCGCATCCTGTACTATATGATTCATTCGAGCTTATGGACGAGCTGGCTGCAAAAGGCAAGCTTGACGGTGTTGAGGCGTATCATTATACCGCTGATGAAAATGCAAGAAAGCAGATCCTTGAAACCGCATCAAAGTATGATCTTATTGTTACCGGCGGATCGGATTTCCATGGATTATACAACGCTCAGCCTACACACATAGGCAGCGAAACTACCGATAAGGAAAATATCGACAGGATCTACAAGCTTATAAAACAGAATAAAAATTCATGAGATATGCCGGGGCGTGATGTCCCGGCAATTCTTCAGTGAAAAATTGAAAGGATGAAAAGAAATGACTATCGATTACACACCGAGAGGAGTCTGTTCCAGACAGATAACAATCACCGTTGACAACGGCATCGTTGAGGACGTAAAGTTCACAGGCGGCTGCAACGG
>USNJ01000108.1 GCA_900556055.1 uncultured Ruminococcus sp. | reverse complement strand
TCGACCAGATAAAAAAGCCTGCAAACCGCTTAGATGCGTGGTTTGCAGGCTTTTGGCTTTTGCTGTTGAGCAGCATAACATTTTGATTTTTGAGGGTATTTTGGGGGTATTTTTTGCGGAGTATGGGGGAGTAAAGATGGGAGTAAAAATCAAGATAACGACCGCTTCGCCGTTACGCATTCTGATCCAAGCATCGCCGTTATTGTCGGTTTTGATATATGCCACTTCTTCAAGATTCACAAGCATAGGTTTATTATTTTCGTCAGGAACTTTGATAAAATTCATTGTGGTTACTCCTTTCATTCAATGCACTTGTTCGCTTCTTTGACATAAGCGTCCATGTACAGCTGCTGCTTATCGCCGTTGTAAGTGAATTCAAAATACGTCGTATCCCCCGCAACATTCGTGCTTACAAGAGCTTTGTAATTCTGCAAGACCTTGCAGCTCCACACCGTAAACACATCAGCCTCGGTTATCTGCTTCACTCTGTTTGCGTTGAAATACTTCGCGGCTTCATTGTGAGTGATGTTTTCAAATTCTTTCATTCCTGTGATTGTCATGCGGTTACTCCTTTCATCTGGTCATAAAAATAGCGCATTGGCAAGGACATAATTGTCCTCACCAACACGCTTGCGAATATTCAGGCATAGAAAAACCGCCTTGTTTAAGGGCGGTTTACGCTCATCTTTTTGTCCTTTGTGCTTTGCTTATCTTAAAATTCACCCTTAACGATTTTCATAATTTCGGATTCAGGCAATGTTTCGTGATTCATATACATTTCTTTGATCTTACAATAACGTCTTCCATTTTCTTTATTGAGTTCACGAAGTTCCTGCGTCGGACCTCCATCACGCCCGCCATGCTTTATGGGATACTTATCACATATCGCTTTATCAATCACAAACATTTCCTTATCTAATGCACGGATAGCTTCCTTTTCTGTCAGCTCTTTTCCCATCGTTTATACTCAACTCCTAACATTTCGCATATATCTTCAATAATGCTATGCTCATATTTATCGACATAATCAGCCATTGTGTAGCCTTTTGCGTCAAAACTATCGTTTTTTAATTCCTTTGCAGTACCTATAACATCAACAAGCTCATCTTCCGTGAACGTCTTTCCGTTAAAGCGAATTTCATAGCAATATTTTGTATCCGATGCTCGCATAACAGCGGTTCCGTCAAGAAGAGCACCCGAGACATCTCTGGTGCTGAAAGAGTATTCTGTCTGATCGGGTGGGTGAGTGTGCGTGTTCCAACTGCCCTTCATCTTATCTCCAAAGATTTTATCGGTGTCAATTTCTGCAGCTCCGCCCCTTGCGACGTAGATTTCTCCATTCGGTGTGATCACAAGACAATACTCTTTATCTTTATGAGCAAATTTGTTTTCAAATTTCTCCATATACTCTGTAACAGCTTTTTTATCATTAAAATCAATGTTTCCAATTTTATGCACATGGCTGTCTTTGAGATTTGAAGCGTTTGAAGTTCTTGCCCCTCTGCCGTGTTGGCTTTTTGATGTTGAATTATTTTTTGGAGTATTACCCAGAACTGTCTTCAGTTTATCACCATTTTCCGCTTTTGTCAAGCTCGTTGAAGCTTCATTTTCCGTCTGTGTGACTTTTGAAGTGACGCTTTGTTCATTCCCGCCGCCGTTTGTCAATCCCGTATCCCGATAAAGTTTTCCAACCCCGCCATTATCAGAACCCGAAACACCGATCTCAACAGCATGACCGCTCGAACCGCCGGGAAGAACAGGCTTAGCCGAACTCTGATCCGCAGCGCCCTTGCCCGAACTCCTCTCAACCCCAAGCCTGTCCTCCCGTGTCCTCAGCCCATGCTCATCGGAATAAGCATTATACGCCTTCTTGGACTGCCTCAGATCAGCCCTCGCAGCCTTCAAGGCCTCGGTATCGCCCGTTTCTTCAAGCATCATGCATTCCCGCTTCTTCTTGCGGATATCACGTTCCATAGCTCTCTGCGTCTGAAATTCCTTGTACCTCTTCGCATTTTCGGCTTCATCATACGGGAAATACGTCTGAAAATTCACACCGTCAACAAACGGATATTTCTGATGCCGACAGTTTATCCCGAACAGCCCGTCAGGCTGACCGTAAGACGTGCTTGATAACGGCTCGTATCGTATCTCCCGACCGTTTCCGTCATGCGCAATGCCGCTTTGATTGCTCCTGCTGAATATCTTGCCCTGATAAGGCGCACATTTCGGACGTGCTCCCATATGTGACGATACCTCGATCAGATCAACACCGTACCTGTCGCATACAGCGTCCTGAGCCGCATTCGCCGTGTTTGATACAGTCGTCCGAATATCCATGTTTATGTAAGCTTCGGGCGACCATTCCCGCCCCGCCTTATCCACAAAAGCGGGAATTCCCTTGTCCGCAAACTCCCTGATGCAGTTGCTCACAGCCTTCTGCCGAGCCTCCGCACCCGTCACGACCGATGCCGTGTGCTTGCCGAGAATGTTCAGATATTCCTGCCTGTTCGCCTCGTCATAGATCTTGTTGACAAGCTCCTTGTATCTGCTGCCTGCCTTGTACATCATGACCGTGTTCACAAGGTTAAGATCAGTCACCGCCTGCTTTCGGTATGTGCTTATGATCTTTGCGGACATCGCCGACATCGGTATCTCCGATGCATCGGAAACAAACCCATCAAGCGCACATTGCTGAAACGCGGGTTCAAGCGTGTCAATAACACCAAGAGCCGCCGCAGCGATAGCCCTCGTCAGCTCCTCGTCCTGACTTCCGAGATATTTCGTGATTATCCTCACAGCCTCAGAAGTCAATGCACCCTCCTGCGCAAGCTTCAGCAGCCGCCATTCGGACGCCCCTCAAATATATCCGACCACTTTTCAAGCTCCTCGTAAAAAGCAGTCAGCTCAGGGATCTTTATATCGGGAAACGCCTCTCCCGCAAGTTTATATATCATCATTTTCACTCCCTATCCCGAAAAATGGGTATAAAAAAACCGCCTGATCTCTCAGACGGTAACAAGCGGACGGATTTGCACCGCCCATTCACATAATTGTGCGTGTTTCTCTCAACACTTCTACTTGTTATTATGATAATACCCCTTGTGAGTGTGTGGCAAGGTCTTTTTGCCATCAATAATGTGAGCATTTCCGTTTATATCAATTTGCTTAAAACGCTTATTATGTTTGTCGTGGTATGTTATGGACTTTATAACATTCTGTTCGTTTACAGTAACATATCTCCCATTGCCGCTATCTTATAATAGCTTCTTGATGTTATGAAATATGCAGCCGTATAAAACAGTGCAAAAATGCCGAAGCTGATAAGCGTAACGACCGCAAACAGCGATGAATCGTTCATTCCGAATACCCTCAGCATTCTGGAGATTATCGGGAATGCAAATATCATATGCACGCCTGCTGCCGCAAGAGGCAGGAAAAATACAGTCAGCACCTGCGAATTTATGCTCTGCCTGATCTCCTTTCGGCTCATTCCGACCTTTCTCAGGATATCGAACCTGCTCCTGTCCTCATAGCCCTCGGAAACCTGCTTATAATACATGATAAGCACAGCCGCAACAACGAATACAGAGCCGAGAAGTATGCCGAGGAAGAATAGTCCGCCGTATGTCGAATAGAAATCGATCCTGTTTATCTCACGGCTCTCAAAGTTCAGACCGTTGTAATTTTCCTCGTCGGCATGTGCCTTTGTAAATTCAATAAGATCGGCCAGCATCTTTTCGGATAGCGTCTTTTTAACGCTGTCCGAGCAGTCCAGGTCATAGCCGCAGTATGTTTTTATGTTTATGTTCATATATGATTCTGTCTGCTGATAATATATGTCACGTATATCTCTGATGGTATCTATGCTGTCAGTGAAAACATACATTGTCGGAAGGACTGATGCAGACGCACCGCCTACCTCTGTAAATTCACCTGCTTTTCCTATTATCTGAAATTCTCTTATATCCTTGAAGATCAATGACGTGATATCTGTATCAAAAGATTCCGAATAGATAATCATCTGATTTTTCTTCAGGAAAACATCGCTGCCTGTTATGCTGTTGTAATCCTCTATCGGCACAAAATAAATGTCATATATATTGTCTCCGCTGCCAAGCATAGGATCGGAAAGCGTTATTGTATTCTGATCCGCAAGCGCAGAAAATTCCGCATAGCGGTATGTGAATTCATTTTGCAGAGTGACATTTTCCGAAGCGGCGGCATTACTTACAATATCCTTTGCTTCACTTATTATATCCTTATCGGTCGAATTGACTGTGACTGTCACATCTCTCGGGAACAGGTGATCTACGATGTTTTCCTCACCCGCATAAAGGCAGATAGTCGTTGACATAGTGACAAGCACCATAGTCGAAAGTATGCATATCGATGCCAGACCTGCTCCGTTTCTTTTCATTCGGTAGATCATCTGCGAAACGGAAACGAAATGATTTGTCTTGTAATAATAATTTTTGTTGGATCTGAGAGCCTTGCAGAACACGACAGATCCTGCGATAAACAGCAGATATGTTGCGATGATGACCATGATAACGGCGAAGGAAAATATCAGCACTGCCGAAAGGGGATCTTGTATCACGACCGCAAGATAGTACGAAAATCCAAGCAGGACCGCACCGATCACTGCCAGAAGCCAGTTTGATCTGGGCGGCTTTTCTCCCGTATTTTCGCTGTGAAGAAGTTCAAGCGGATCGGAAAGTCTGAGCCTGTGCAGTGAATTTATCAGTATCAGGATAAATATGATCCCGAACCATGCCATTGCGTGCCAAACGGAAACGAGATCAACATGAAAAGAAAAATCCGTTTCCGCAAGCATTATCCTTTTCAGAAAAAGCTCGGCAAGCTTGGAGAAAAGAATTCCGCAGCCGCAGCCTATAGCAATTCCCGCCGCATAGATCATCAGCGTTTCCCAGATCATTATCTTTGAGATGTTCCGCTTTCCCATGCCGAGAATATTGTAAAGTCCAAATTCCTTGGTGCGGCGCTTTATCAGAAATGAGTTCGTATAATAAAGAAATATCGCCGAGAAAGCTATCATAACTCCGCAGCCCATGTTCAGGAGATATGCCATAGTTGAGCCGCCTTCAAGGCTTTTCATCTGCTCGCTCCTGCTCAGAAAAGAAACGATGTAATACATCATTATCATTCCCGAACAGGTCAGGATATAGGGAGTATAGGTCTGACGGTTCTTTTTTATGCCCGTCAGCGCAAGTCGGGGATAAAGCATCATAATGCTTCACCTCCCGAGGATATCATGGTGAGGGTGTCGGATATTTTTTTGTAAAGCTGTTCGCTGCTGTCATTTCCCCTGTAAAGCTGATGGAAAACAACTCCGTCCTTGATGAAAAGAATACGGTTTGCGTGGCTCGCCGCCTTGACGGAATGTGTGACCATGATGATAGTCTGACCGTCTGAATTTATCTTCTCGAAAAGCGACAGCAGCTCATCGGATGACTTTGAATCAAGCGCACCGGTAGGCTCATCTGCAAGCAGCATCTTCGGGTTTGTGATTATTGCCCTCGCCGCCGCTGTTCGCTGCTTCTGTCCGCCGGAAAGCTCATAGGGATATTTTTCAAGCAGCGATGTTATGCCTAGTTTTTCTGCGATGCTTTCAAGCCTGCCTGTCATGTCGCCGTATTTCATTCCCGTCAGAACAAGCGGGAGAAGAATATTGTCCTTGACCGAAAATGTGTCCAGCAGATTGAAATCCTGAAAAACAAACCCCAGATTATCACGGCGGAATTCAGCCATGCGTGATTCCTTTATCTTTGAAAGATCACTGCCGTCAAGTATGACGCTGCCGCCCGTAGGCTTTGTGAGTGCCGCAAGAATGTTCAGCAGCGTTGTTTTTCCCGATCCGCTCTCGCCCATCACTGCGATATATTCGCCTTTTTCGGCAGAGAATGTAACATTTTTAAGTGCTTCGACCTTGTTTCCTCCGAAGCGTGTTGTATATACCTTCTTTAATCCGTTTACCTCAAGTACAGGCATTTTGTATCATTCCTTTCTATGATACAATTATATCGCACGGAAAAAATATCCGCCATAGAAACAGCTTACAAAAGTGCCGTTTCATCTTACAAAATTGTAATATCACTCTATCCCGATGACCTTTTTTTCAAGGCATATTTTTATGACTGTGCCGCTTTCACCGGAATATGCGGATATCGAATGTCCAAGCTTATCGCATATTTTTCTGCAAAGATAAAGCCCTATGCCGCTTGCTTTTTTGTCGAGCCTGCCTGCCATTCCCGTGTAGCCCTTGTCGAATATCCTCGGCAGATCCTCAGCGGCAATGCCAATTCCCGTATCTGAGATGCAAAGCGTCAGCGGATCTTCAAGTGTAATGGAAATACTGCCTGATCTTGTGTATTTCAGCGCATTTGAAATCACCTGCTCTATCACGAAAAGCAGCCATTTTTCATCGGTCAGCACCTTAACCTCAAGCGGTTCATAGCAAAGCTTCAGCTTTTTTCTTATAAACTGAGATGAAAATTTTTTCACTGCCCGGCGAACTATCCCGTCAAGGTCATATTCGCGGAAAATGAAATCGGTATAGCTGCTGTCAAGCCTGAGATAGCACATTACCATGTCCGCATATTGGTCGATCCGCTGAATCTCCTCGGATATTTCCCTGTTCTGCGGAATATCCTCAGTCTGGAGTATCAACCGAATTGCAGCGATAGGTGTTTTTATCTGATGCGCCCACAGGGTATAGTACTCGGACGCTTTTCTGCGCGACTCGTCATATTCGCATTTTTCTTCGCTGAATTCGCTGCAAAGTGCCTTGATTATTTCAGCCATGTCTTTTTCAACGACTGTCGAACAGACTTCGGGAAGCCGAAGCGACTGTGCGCCGTTGCGCTTTATTTCTTCAAGACTGCGGTGTTTTTTGTACACTCTTGCC
>USNJ01000107.1 GCA_900556055.1 uncultured Ruminococcus sp. | reverse complement strand
CTCATTGTTGCAATTACGTTGATGGGAAATACCGCATTGCTTACATTGTCAAAAGCCTGCTTAAGCTTCTGATCTCTGAATTCATCAATAGGTCCTTCCCTAAGATCGTTGAATACCTTAATGATCTTATTCTGAACATCTTCGTCTGTTTTTGCCTGACGGAATCTTAAACTTAAGTTTCTGATAATACCGGCTGCTTTTGCATGTTTAAATGCTTCCTCAAAATCATCCCAGTCAAGGACACTTCCGCAAAACTCAACATCAAGTTCAGAAGTATTGAGAATCATTTTCAATGCTTCGGGAAATTCACCTATCCATTCCTGCATACGCTGATGATTTCTCACATATTTCTGAAGACCGCTATCCTCAGAAATATCATTTCCGTTTACCTTGATCTCAGTTGTTAATCTGTAAGGATTGTACTTTACGCTTATCTGTGTCATAATTTATACTCCTTTTTTTCAGCAATATCTGCTGATTATTTTTTCTATATAATTCAACCCGCTGTGTTTAAGCAGTTGATTTATTTCATCTTCAGGTTCAGTTAAATGCAGCTCTGGATAATACTTTTCATAAAACGATGACAAATCATTTTTTTCATCTTCAAAGTACATAATTTTATTATTCAGAGCATTTTTATTTATTTGAGAGAGTTTTTCGCCTTTCTTTTCTATTTTGGCTAAATAACCCGACTTTGCGGAAACAGGACAAATCACTGGATCCTTAAAGCCAATTTTCTTCAAATATTTTATAATATTACAAAGTGATTCGCCGACATCATCCTCTCCTTCTCTGAACTCATCTATCTTATTTACTATAAACAGTATAGGAGTTTTGCCAATGTTTTGGCAAACATAATTCAGATGTGCCTCATCATCATTCGTACCGATCTGAGTAGCATTTATAATATAGAGTATCATATCATATCCATGCGTTTCGATCATTTTTTCTGTTACGGACTGATGATCAGCATTTTTACTGGAATTAACTCCGGGAGAATCATACAGCACTATCCTTTTCCCATTTAATAATCCGGTAAAGTATGTGCTTATAAAAATATCATCAGAAACATTTTTCTCGTTATTATGCATTAGCTCCTCGTCAGTTGCATCTATGATAAAATCTTTGTCAAACTTCGATGTGCAGCCATCTTCATATGGCTTACTTATAAGGTGATGTATTTTGCTTGTACAGGCTGTATTTCTTGACAGATTTACATTTTTACCGGAAAGAGCATTTATGAATGTTGATTTTCCAGCACTCATTGTAGCTGTTACCATGAATCTGGTTGGTCTTCTTCGTTTAAAAGATAAATTCGTGCGAATTCTGTCTACATAATCCTTATAGCGATCCAATTCCGAAATTTTCTCAATGCATTCCCATGTATTATTAATAACCGCTGAATGGATATCAACCATTTTTGATAAATCCTCGAATTTGAAAGGGAGTTCAACAATCATGGTAGCCAATACAATCTTCATGTTTTCAGATTGCATTTCTTTATCCGAAAAACCTATTATTAAAAACAGATCCAAAACCATCAGATACACATATTTTTTTAACAAGAAGCTTTTTGACCTAAATTGTGCATTGGTCAGTGATTTGCCCTTATCCGGTTTATTACCGCACAATATCTTTCGATACCGATCCAACTGTGCATAGGTATATGCATTTTTCCATTTGCCAAGTTTAACATAACGATATAACCCATAAAAGTACATCTGCTGCAATTCAGGCAGTTCTTTTGTTACCGGATTATATTTTATAATTTGAGATAATGACATATTATCCACATCAAAATTAGATATAACAGTCGGTTGAGCAATATCAGACAGCTCAATTATCGGAAGTTTTCCCGGGGTCAAAGTTTGTCCCATTAAAATATCATGAATTGACTTTTTTATATGCTGATCCGCCATATCAAACACTCACTCCATTAAACCTTATTAACTCAACCCTGTCCCCCTGCCCCCTCAGCCACATATCCACCCCGTCCCCGAACACCTCGGCGGAGATAACATATCCATCCTCTGTGCGGTCGGTGATCCGAGCAGTCGGCAGTCTGTCAAGGACAGATTCGACATTTCTGCCCTTGTAAATGAACCTGATCCTACGGAGCTTTCCGCCGTACATGAACTGTATCCTCTTGCGGAACTCGCCCTCCTCGAATCTGTCCTTATACGGAATATCAAAATGCCTTTCAAACACTTCAAAGCTTTTTATCCTGTCTACTCTGTATATTGTAGGGAAAATATCGTCCTTGTTCACATAATCCTTTTCCCTGTCTATCCCCTCGATAAACGCCGTGAGATAGAAATAATACTCGGAAAACATTATCCCGACAGGCTTTATCATACGGTCAACAATGCTTCCGTCCTGCTTTTCATAGCAGATATGCGTGAGCTTATGCTGCAGCACCGCCTCGCCCAGCGTCCACAGTGATTCAATAAAATGCTTTCCGTGATGCGGCTCGACATAATGGAACAGCTCATTTGAGATCAGCTCCTTGATCGTCCGCATTTTGCTTTTCGGCACGCAATGCTCAATGATCTTCTCCAGCATAGGTGATATATCGTCCTTGCAGAATGCACGGCTCTCAAGCAGTATCTTGCAGACTGCCAGCACCTCGCCGTTCGTCAGCATATCATCATCCGCCGCTTTCAGATAATATCCGTTGAGACTTCGACTGTAAACGATCTCCTTCTCCTGCTCGCCTTCTGCCGCCCTGTCACGGAAATATGCCCTGAGATCATCAATGTCACGCTGCACAGACCTCTCATCTACCTTGAAGCGTGCAGCCTCGTCGCTTTTGTTGACAATCTCACCATTCAGCAGCTTTGTATATATCTGAAGAACACGGTTATATTTAAATCCGGGAGAAAAACCGTCACTTTGCATAATTATTTCACCATCATCTTACACAATATATTAATTATACACTATAATTTAAAACAGATCAACATATTATTACAATGTTCGTGTTGATATTATGAACAAACAAATTGTCTATATTTTGTTGATTTATTCCCTTTTTCTTTATTATACCGCTAATGTTAGACACTGGCTGTCATTTTAGAATTTTTTGTCGATTTTTATCATAATCATTATACTACACGCTTAATATATTTACAAGATGTATAGAGCATTTTTATTAATATCTTTAGAGCGTTGCAAGTGATCCGAAAACATATTAAAGTAAGTATATAAGAACAATAAAATTTAGAGAAAGCGGTGCTGTCATGGGATTTGAGCGTGAAAAAATTTCATATATGATAGGTATCAGGATACGTGACTATCGAAATGAACGAAAAATGAGCCAGGAAACACTTGCGCTTGCGTCGGGACTTCACCCTGCATATCTCGGACGCATCGAGAGTGGAGAAAAATGCCCGTCCATCGACACGCTTTATAAGATCTCGGCAGGTCTGAAAGTCCCGCTGTCCGAGCTGACTGATCTTTCGGGTGAAATAAAGCCGACCCGCTCGGAAGCTGTGTTCAGGATAGAGACCGCACTCAGCGGAATGTCGGAAAGCGACGCAGTGAGTATTGCCGAGATAGTCGAAAAGATCGCTGCATTCCGTCGGATCGGCGAGTGAGCAGCCGGGATCTTTTCTGTGATATTATTCTACCATATCCGCATGATCGGCTGTGAAAATGATTTTTATCCCATAAAAGAAAGAGTATCGTTCCCCCTGTCATCGGGAGCGATACTCTTTACTTTGTGAAGCATTCTCGGTTTGACACCGATATACATATATGCTATAATCAAATTTAAAGTCAAAAAATTCGGCGGGGGTGAAGCTATGAATATTGTGATATGCGAAGATGAAAAGGAATTCGCCATGCGTCTTTCCGATGAGATAGAGCGTTTCTTTTCCCAAAAAGAAATGCCGATAAATATCTCCCGCTATGAAAACGGCAATGATCTGCTGAATGAGAAAAACGCAGGATTTGACCTGATCTTTCTCGACATAAATCTTGGCAGCGGCGATGACGGGATCAATACCGCCCATTTACTTCGCGATAACGGAATTACCGCTCCCGTGATATTCGTAACCGCCCTTGAAAACCGTGCGATCGACGGCTATGATGTTGATGCATACGGCTTCGTTGTCAAGAAAAATCTCAGCGAAAAGCTTCCGCAGATACTCAGCAAGCTGTGGCAGGAGCATTTCTGCCGCAAAACCATTGCAATAAGCGAAAAAAATTCTACCGAGCTTATAAATACCGACACGATCCTTTCGGTCCAGTCCGATGGCAGAGCGAGCGCTGTTATGACCGAAAGCGGACGCTTAAACGACATCAGACCGATCGGAAAGATCGCCGAATTTCTCGGTGATGATTTTATTGAAACGCACAAAGCTGTTTTTGTGAACATTACGAAGATCAGACGCATAAACAGCGACACCGTAACTCTGTGTGACGATTCGGCCGTGCCGTTAAGCCGACGGAACCGAAAACCAGTCATGCTTGCTGTGATGAAAAGGCTGGGTGAAAAATGAGATCTGCCGTTAAAAATTCTGCCCTGTCTCTGGCAGCTGTGTTTACTGTGATCCTGCTGAATATATTTGTGCTTTACTCGTCAGTGCTGTCGGCTGATATAGTTCAGAACCGCAGCATCTACAAGGCAGGCAGCTCCGAGAGCATCTCCGAGCTTAGGATAAAACGTAGACTTATCAGCGGCATTTCAGGCGATTATCCCTCGGATATCCGGATGCTTGAAGATCGTATAAAAGAGCTTGACCAATATCAGACAGCCGTGCTTTATATGACCTCGCAGGACAGCTCCCTGCTTTACTGTTGGAGTGATATTCCCGCCGCCGAAAGGCCCACAAAGGCGCAGGAGCTTTACAACGCCGCCCTTTTGCAGTTCACGCCCGACCGTGATGCGCTTTCGGAAGTGCTGGATAATGAAACATCGGCGGCGACCGAAACAGCCGAATATCTTCGCTATCTTGCAGGCTACGGCGACTATATCTGCGGCATTACAGACCGATCGGATTCCCTTGCCGATATTTCCATCTATAAGCGCAACAGCAGTGTCCTCGCAAATATTCTGAACACCCGAAGAGATTTCTACGGTCTGGAAAACATAACGCTTACCCCCGTCTGCGAAACGGGATTTACTCTCTTTCTGAATTACAGAACGACAGATATTTTTGCGGCTCTTATCCCCCTGATATCTCTTGCGGCACTAAGGAATTCACGCAGAAAAAGCCTGCTCGCTCCCATGCTCATAACCGCTTTCGGCACAGTAACGATGTATCTCACAAATTTTTTCCTTATCGGGAAATATTTCGGAATGCCGCCTGCGGAAACCGCTGTGCAGTCTATGGAAAGCTTCAAAAGCTGTCCGTATATGATAAACTCGGGAACGATAACAGCACTTGTGATCCTTTCAAAAACAGCGGGCTGCCTTCTGATACTTTTCATTGCATCGGCAGCGTTTTTTTCTTCAGGGAAAAACCGCATTGCGGCAATTCTTCTGACGGTCATTCCGATAGCCGCAGAAGCTTTTTTTGCTCTTTCGCCTGACATATCCGCAGTTCTGAAGGAGATAAATATCCTGTCGTTTTTCAGCTTTGAAAGATTTTTTATCCGTTATCTTAACATTGATATTTTTGGACTATCCATTGCGAGACTGCCTGTTTTTCTCGTTTTCGGTGCGGCAGTTACCGCAGCGCTATGGGCATATTCCGCCTATGCATTAAGATCCCGAACTAAGGCTTTGATACTGGAGAGCGAGCAGGAATATTACAGCGAGATCAACCGCCGATATAACGAATACAGGAGCATACGCCACGACATCAGCAACCATCTTCTTGCCATAAGTGCGCTCATCGAAAACGGCGATATAGAAGCGGCAAAGCGTTATGTGAGTGAGGTTTCGGAGCAGGCATTATCTGCGGATATGCCCGTAAAAACAGGCTGCAATGTGCTTGATGCACTGCTGTTCAAGAAAACGGAGCAGGCGGCAGAAAAGGGCTGCAAAATCTCCTTTGAGATCAATTGCCCTATAAACGGCTGCGGCATTTCCGATTTCGATCTATGTACGATATTCGGAAATGCTCTCGACAACGCCATTGAAGCCGCTGGGAACGACGACAGTATATCCATAAAAATCGGTAAACAGCTTGATATGCTGTACATCTCCTGCAAAAATCCGTTTTCGGGAGATCTGAAACGCCGAGGCGACAGGATCATTACAACAAAAAAGGATCTTACCGCTCATGGCTTCGGGATCATGCGCATAAAAGAGACAGCAAGGCACTATGGCGGCGATGTGAATATTACCGCCGAGAACGGCATTTTCAGCATTGAAATATTGCTTAATACCAAATAAAACGACCGCTTTTGCAGAAATTCCGACCACTTCTGCAAAAGCGGTTGATTTTTATAATAAAGACCGTTAGAATTACAGAGAAGATATCATGAAAGGAAGATCCTTATGAAAAAGCTGCCGATAATATTTTTGATCCTGATCTCGGTATTTCTTTCCGCCTGCGCATCAAAAAGAGCAGAATACTCCGACTTCGTGAGCGGCGATCCCTCCGATATTTACGGCAATCCTATCATGGAGACCGAGGACGGCTTTTATGCAAATCTTTACAGATCGGAGCTTGCACTGTGCTTTTATGACAAGGCAGCGGGCAAGGCTGTTTACCTGTGCGCAAAGCCCGAATGCCGGCATGATGGCAGCGAATACTGCACTGCGACAAAAAAAGGCGTGCTGTATGACGGGAATATCTGCAAAAACGGAGAATATGTATATTATGCCGCTTCGGAATATTCCGATAAGGACGAAAAGACATATTTCAATCTGATCCGTGTGAAGGCTGACGGAACGGAATTTACAGAGCTATGCACATTTCAGACCACGATGAACGACAGCATTATACACGGGATCAGCGGCGAAAACTACGGCAGATCGCTGGCAGTTCACAGAGG
>USNJ01000106.1 GCA_900556055.1 uncultured Ruminococcus sp. | reverse complement strand
GCAACCGAGCTTTACACAAAGCTTGCCAAGAAGTTCAGCGTTGAATATGATGAAGCAGGACAGATCGGTAAGAGATACCGCCGTCAGGACGAGATCGGTACTCCTTTCTGCATCACTTACGACTTCGATACTCTCGAGGACGGCTGCGTAACAGTTCGTGACCGTGATTCCATGGCTCAGGAAAGAGTTAAGATCGACGATCTCGTTAAGTATCTCGAAGAAAAGCTTGAATTCTAATGGATCACTGATTAATGTGTTTACTTATAGCACTCCAGCAAATTATCGCACACAGTTACAAGAGTGAAACAATCCGGAGCAGTCTGATGGACAAACGGTAAAAAACCTCTGAATAGCATCGGGAAGCCCGGCTGCTGCACGGATCTTCACCTTCCTGAGATACGCTTTGATTTTTTGTGAACTTTCAGTATAAAATAAGTGTAACATAAAAAATGTGTTTCTTGGGCATAAATAATAAAAATATTGTTTTGCAGACGGCAAATTTTATGCTGTCTGCATTTTTTTATAGTTTTCTCTTGACAAATGCTATCAATAATGCTATTATCAATAATACGGTTATTGATAATAGCATTATTGATTTAAAGGTGAGAGTATGGCGGTTAAGGATCATTCACTTGATGAAAAAATAATAAAGGCAGCTATGGACGAGTTCAAGGAAAATGACTTTCTGAAGGCTTCGCTGAATAAGATCGCCGAAAGAGCGGGACTTACGACAGGAGCTGTCTATACACGGTACAAAAGCAAGGACGAGCTTTTTTGCAGTCTTGTTTATCCGCTTCTGGAGGAGATGCAGCGCCGTTTTTCCCCTCTTGAAAAGGCTTATAATGACGTAAGGGACAGTGAGGATATCGGTGATATCTTAAAGGTTATACGCATTGAGCGTCAGATATACGTGGATATTTTATTTTCCTATTATGATGAATGTGTTCTGCTTTTCTGCCGAAGCACGGGAAGCTCGGTCGAAGCACAGCTTAACAAATGGACAAATCAAAAGGCTGTGTCAACTGCCGAATTTATCCGTCAGAGGGCGAAAAAAGAGATAGATACCGACCTTATCGAGCTTATAATGAATGAACAGTTCCAGTTTTACAGGCAGGTGCTGCAAAAAGGCTTTGACAAGGAAAAAACGGTAAGGCTTATGGACAGCGTTGAGGAATTTCACGAATTGGGCTGGAAGGGTCTTTTTGAAAAAATATAAGATATTTCAAAATGTGTCATATGGCACATTTTTTATGAATTACAGTTAGTTTATGCTAATTTATGTGGGAGAAAAAATGTCAGAAAAAAATTATGCTGCGGAATTTGATATAAAATTCCGATATTCGGAAGAAAAAAAGCCTGCGCTCATTGCACAGGGCGGGATAGAAAAGGGAAAATGCATAGTTCTCTGCGGGGGGAGCGGCTGCGGAAAAACAACGCTGCTGCGGTGTCTGAACCGACTTGTCCCGACATTTTATGACGGATTGCTGAAAGGCTTCTGCCGCTTAAACGGCAGGGACACGGGCGATATGTCCATAGGCGAGGTCGGAGAACTGGCAGCTTCGGTATTTCAGGATCCGAGAAGTCAGTTTTTCACCGTGAACAGCTGCACGGAGATCGCCTTTGGACTTGAAAATTTCGGTGCTTCCCGAGAGGAGATAATAAAGCGGACGGACAAGGCGTTTTCCGTTTTTGATATGGAAAAGCTGCGTGACCGCAATGTTTACGAGCTTTCCTGCGGCGAGCGTCAGCTTGTGTCGATACTGTCGGCGTGGGCGGCTGATACAGATATAATGCTGCTTGATGAACCGACGGCGAACCTTGACCACGCTGCGGTCGAACGCTTCCGCAAGATGCTTTTTAAGCTGAAATCGCAGGGAAAAACGCTTATACTCAGCGAACACAGGCTCTATTATCTAAGCGGCATTGCAGACGAATACTGGGTGATAGACGGCGGAGAGATAAAGCATCGCTTCACCGCAGGGGAAATGGCTGCGAAAAGCATTGATGAGCTTACGGGAATGTCGCTGCGCACCACTGATCTTTCACTTGTGAAAATGAAGCGCAGTGAAAAAACTGTCGGCAAGGCAAAGTTTGATTTTTCGGCGGAAAATATCGGCTTTCGCTACAAAAACGGGAGCGGTGTGCTGAACGGGATATCCGTAAACGCAAAGCAGGGCGAGGTCATTGCAATCGCAGGCTCGAACGGCTGCGGAAAGACCACTTTCGGCAAGATAATTTCGGGGCTTCTTAAACCGACATCGGGCAGCGTTTTATACAACGGACGAAAAATGAAGACTTTGGAAATGAAGCGGAATGTAATGTTTGTTATGCAGGAGGCGGAGTTCCAGTTCTTCACGAATTCCGTTATAAATGAGCTTCGCTACGGCAACAAGGGGCGTGAGAGACTTTCGGAGGAGATAGAACGGCTGCTGAAAAAAACGGGAATGTGGGAGGTGCGTGACCGTCACCCGTTCTCGCTTTCGGGAGGGCAGATGCAAAGGCTTAGCCTTATGCTGGCATATCTTTCGCCGAAGCCGATCGTTGTTCTCGATGAACCGACAGCAGGTCTTGATGCTGCAAGTCTTGAAAGCTGCGGAGAAATAATCTCCGAAATGAGCCGAAGCAAGCTTGTTTTCATCATAACGCACGACATTGAGCTTATGGCGAAGGTCTGCACACGCTGTATATGCATTTCTGACGGAAAAATAAGCTTTGAAACGGAGCTGACCGGCGACAGTGATCTTCGTTCGCTCACGTCATATATGGACGAAACCTTCCGACTTGCGGATAATGCACGGACGCAGAAGAAAAAGCCTGCCGGACGGATCGACCCGAGGACAAAGCTTCTGTACTGGCTGACGGCGATGACGGCCGTATCTTCAACCTCAGATCCGCTCGTTTATGCGGTTTCGGCGGCGGTGTTCGCAATGATTCTTTTTGACGGATTTGCGGCACTTTCACTGTGCGGAGCAGGGATATTTTCGCTGCTTTTGCTTATGGATAAGCTTTTCCCCGACAGTGTGATGTCGTTCCTTGCCGTTTATTTCCCAAGGCTTTTATCGGCAGGTATGGTATTCTGTACGCTCATTGGCAGAGATGAAGCGTCACGGACTGTTGCGGCACTGAGAAAATGCCATATTCCCGAAAGGATAATTATGATATGCTCGGTGGTTTTCAGATTTTTCCCGACGCTCTCCGAGGATATGAAGCTTATGAATCAGTCCATAGAAACTAGAGGAGCATTTTCATCGGCATTTCAAAAGCTGAAAGCCTTTCCCGAATATATCGAGATACATACCGTTCCGATGGCACTGAGGGTCATACGCATTGCGGAAGCACTCTCGGCATCGGCAGAAACAAGGGGCATCGACCTCAAGCGAAAGCGAAGCTCCTATATTTCCGTAAGCTTCGGAGTATGGGACATCATATTTACAGCAATACTTATTGCGGCGGTCATCGTCGGGATAATAATATAATTTTTGGAGGATTTTATTATGAACACATCAAAATTAAAGGTCAAGGACATTATCACCGTGACACTTTTGGCTCTCATCAACGTTGTGATATTTTTCATAAGCTCATTTCTGTATGCTCTGCCGATAACGATAGTGCTTATGCCCATATTCTTCTCGCTTCTTGAGGGCGTTGTGTATTTCATTATCGGAACGAAGATAAAAAAGCCCGGCGCAATGATGATATACAGCTTTGTAAGAGGCATTCTGGGCGGATATCTGCCGTACATAGTATTGTATCTGCTGTCGGGCGTTATTGCCGAGATTATCATGAAAAAGACAGGCTACGGCAATCTTAAGGGACTTACCGCAAGCTATATCATAACTCAGGTACTCGCAGGCATCGGCAGCACGATCTATCCTTATGCCATTGCTGCAAAATCAATGGCTGAAAATTCTGTTTCCGACGGCAGACAGGACGCAATACTTGCAGCTTCTGAGATGCTTGGCTCGTGGGGCGCACCGATACTCCTTGTCGGAATAATCGTTGCGGCATTTATCGGTGCAATGATAGGCTCAAAGATAGTCAGGAAGCATATCACAGCCGACAGCACGGAGGACGGAAATGAATTCTGACAATAAACAGCCGTATTTTTTCGGGGAGCTTGGCAGCTTTATGAAGCCCTATGGCACACAGTACGGTCTGTCGGTCGCTGTGAGCGTGGCTGCTGTCGCTTCGGGACTTGCCACTTATGCATTTGCAGGAATTATTGCAGGAAAGCTTTTTTCGGGAAA
Organism: uncultured Ruminococcus sp.; assembly: GCA_900556055.1. GTDB lineage: Bacteria > Bacillota > Clostridia > Oscillospirales > Ruminococcaceae > UMGS1889. The sequence continues at coordinate 2,781 of USNJ01000106.1, read as the reverse complement.
TGCGGAGATACGTTCACTGATGATATATGCAGTTTTGTCGGCTGTGTGCAGGCTGCTCAACGGTATACTTATCAACACTTCAACGTGGATATCACATCACGCCGCATATCATACGCTGATCGATATACGCAAGGCTCTCATTGAAAAGCTTGTCCGTCTGCCAATGGGATATTTCGAGGAGAACGGCAGTGGACGCTTAAAGGCAATGCTCACCGACCATATTGAGGGAATGGAACGCACTCTTGCTCACATGCTGCCCGAGCTGACGGCAAATCTGCTTGCTCCTGCGGCGATGATGATATGGAGCTTTTTCATTGATTGGCGGCTTGCGCTGTGCATACTTATATGGATAATCATAGGCTTTTCTGCAACAGGCGGAATGATGAAAAATTACGCCGAAAAGTATGCAGGGCAGATAGCTGCGATGAAGTCGATGAATCAGGCTGTGACGGAATATGTCGGCGGCATTGAGGTGATAAAAAACTTCGGACGTGCCGATGAGTGCTATGGAAAATTCAAGGAAGCCGTTTACGGTCACGCAGAGTACAACATAAACTGGCAGAAGGAAACGCAGATATTCCTCGCTCGGAATGGCGATAGCTCCGTTTTCGGTTTTCCCCGTGCTTATTGCAGGCGTGATCTTTTACAATAACGTTACGCTTGCACCCGAAACGTTTTTTATGATGATACTGCTTTCGCTGGGCATTTTCCGACCGCTTATGCAGGCAATGTCTTACTTCGACCAGCTTGCGCAGATGGGAACGAACGCAAAGGAAATAAAGGATATTCTCAATTATTCCGAGCTTAAAAGGGGAAATAAGGAAATATCGGGAGCTGATATTGAGCTTTCGGACGTGACATTTTCCTATTCGGGGGAAGAAGAGCCTGCGGTAGACCATATTTCCGTAAAAGTCCCCTCGGGAACGATGCTTGCGCTTGTCGGTCCGTCGGGAAGCGGAAAATCAACGGCAGCAAAGCTTATTGCGGGATATTGGGATGCTGACGGCGGTAATATCATCGGCGGAAAGAGCATTTCGGAGATATCTCAGCAGTCACTGAACAAAAACATCGCTTATGTCGATCAGGACACGTTCCTTTTTGATACATCAATAATGGAAAATATCCGAATGGGCGATCCGTCCGCATCAGACGATGAGGTCATAAAAGCTGCAAAGGCGGCAGGCTGCGATGATTTTATCAGGGCATTGCCGCAGGGCTATATGACAACGGCGGGAGCGGCAGGCGGAAGACTTTCGGGCGGCGAACGCCAGCGTATAGCCATTGCAAGAGCAATGATGAAAAATGCTCCCATAATGATACTTGACGAAGCCACCGCAAGCTCCGATCCCGAAAACGAAGCCTCGATACAGACTGCTCTTTCGGCTGCGGCGAGGGGAAGAACTCTTGTTGTGATTGCACACAGGCTTTCCACTGTAATGAATGCGGAGCAGATAGCGTATGTGAAAAGCGGCAGGATAGAAGCCGTCGGAACTCACACCGAGCTGCTCGAAAAATGCCCCGATTATGCAAAGCAGTGGGCATTGTCGGAGGGATAAGCTATGATAAATACGTTCAGAAAAATATGGGCGTTCGGAAATGCCCGCAAAAAATATTTCATCTCGGCGATAGCTGCGAATATTTTCAGAAGCTTGTTGGGGATAACGCAGCTTTATGCGATAATGACAGTGACGGACGCTGTTTTCGGCAAGGGCGGGAACACAGTAGCAAAGCTTGTGATACTCACGGCTGTGTCTGTTGTCGGAAACCTTGCCGCAAGCTATTTTGAGCAGACGAACGCAATGAAAGCAGGCTTTCTTATGACCGCCGACAAGCGTATCTCACTGGGTGAAATGCTGCGCAGGGTGCCGCTCGGTGTTCTCAGCGACATTTCGGGCGGACGCATTACAGCTTCGATGACAACGACCCTGCAGGGTGTTGAAACGGGAGCAACAATGTCGCTCATCTCCGTAGTTTCGGGACTTTTCAGCTCTGCCGCAATGTTTTTGTTTATGATTTTTTACGATGTGCGGATAGGCTTGCTGACGGGTGCGGGAATAGTATGCTATCTTGCAGTGGTTGCTTTTCAGATGAAGATATCGCAGAAAAATGCACCTGCACTCACAGCGGCGCAGAGCCGTCTTTCCGACAGTATCCTCACATTTTTGCAGGGCATAAAGGTAACAAAGGCTTTCGGCTTTGAGAAAAGCGGCAGAGATACCGAAGATGCTGTTGATGAAAGCTGCAAAGCAAATCTTAAGCTCACGGATATCTCAATGCCGACTCAGTTTCTTGCGTATATCGTCATTGCTATTTTTGAAGCTGCGATAATGCTTGCTGCTGTTTACAGATGCGCCGTGACGGGGGAGATCACATTTTCATACGCAGTCATGCTGATAATATTCAGCTTTATGGTCTATGCTTCGCTCAATCAGGCAGGCTCTGCACTTTCGATGACAGGAATGCTTGACAGTGCTATAGATGAGATAACAGAGCTTGAAAAGTGCGAAACACTCACGGAATATGAACCCATTTTTTCCGCATCGGGAAATGAGATAGTATTCAGCAATGTTTCATTCTCTTATGGCGAGAATGAAGTGCTGAAAAACATTTCAACGATGATAAAAGAGGGCGAACTTACGGCGGTGATAGGTCCGTCAGGCTCCGGAAAAACTACCCTTTGTCAGCTTATCCCACGTTTCAGGGACGTTTCCTCGGGAACAGTCAGCATCAGGGTAGGCGGCATGGACGTATCAAAGATAGATCCCGAAAAGCTGCTGTCAC
>USNJ01000105.1 GCA_900556055.1 uncultured Ruminococcus sp. | reverse complement strand
CGACCAGCCCTTTCCAAAGCCAAAGGGCTGGACCCCAACGCTTTTTAGTTTGGGTGCGGGTTTGGCGGTGCTGTGCGCTTGAAATGCACCAAGTGATAACCGCCGAAGCTTCGCTGTTCACTAACCACTGTCCACTGACCACTATTCACTATTCACTACCCACTGTCAGCTGCCCTGTATATAGTTATACTGCTCCGCTATCTGCTGCCATGTCGCCGCTCCGACCGCTCCCGTCACAGGCAGGCCAAACAATCTCTGGAACGTTGCCACGGCATCTCTCGTCTGCTCCCCGTAATACCCCGTCACAGGTATCTCGGGGATATCCCTGATATTTCTCCCTATCACCGACAGATATGTTTGCAGATCCGTAACGTCCTGCCCCCTCATTCCCTGCGACAGCACATATCCCGGATATAATTTCGCTCTCCCGCCCTCATATCCCGCAGGCAGTCCCGCAGCTATATCCCCATAAACGTTCCGCATTTTATTCCACGTCATCTCCCCGACCTCACCCGTAACGGGCAGGTCATAATATCTCTGGAACGCCTTCACCGCATTCAGCGTATCTCCCCCGAAAAATCCCGTCATCGGCACAAGGTCAAGCTCGGGATTGAAATATCCTATAGCATTAAGATAGTATTGTATATCCCGCACGCCCGTTCCCGACATTCCCTCACGGAGCGTTTCGGGGAACGGCACATCAAGCTCGTCATAGGAAATGCCCTCCGAAAGCAGGTCGGTCAGCCGCTTTACGGAAACGTAATATCTTTTTATGAGATACCATGTTGCTTTGTCAACTATCCCTGTCGGTTCAAGTCCGAATATCTCCTGGAATGTCCGCACCGCATTTTCCGTGTCAGTGCCGTAAATGCCGTTTTCGTCCTTTATGGCGGGTATTGCGGGATAATTCCGCCTTATCCTGTTCAGGCGGTTCTGAATGAGCTTTACGTTGTTTCCTCGGTCGCCGGGCTTCAGCGGATATCCCGGATAGCTCTCTGTCATGCCCATTATCGGGGCATTCTGAACTATGTTTATATCGTCCCCGTAATAATATTGGAGTATCTCATACGGCGTATATCCCCTGTTTGCGAGGTCTACCGTACCCCACTGCGAAAGCCCTTCGCACGTGACGGTCGTGCCGTTGCAGAACTGCGTGAAATACGGCTCGACTGAGCCCTGCCGCACCACATAATCATTGAATATCTCGTCAACTATCCTGCTGATATTTTCAAATATCTCCCTGTCCTTAACGAACGCCTGGTCATACTGCGTGCTGCCGGTGATGTCAAAATCATATCCCCTGGAGCGGTACCATTCGGTATATATGCGGTTCAGGACATATGTAACTATTGCGTAGATATTCGCCCTCAGAGCGTTCTCGGGCCATGTCGGATATATCTCGCTCGATGCGACATTCTTTATATAATCCACAAACGGAACAGTCACATTTTCCGCATCTGAATTCGGTGCTCCGAGATGCACAGTGACCGTTTCGGGGATATACGGGTAATTCAGTATCGGCATTTTCTCCCTCCTTTACAGATGGTCATAGGTACATTCTTCGCCGTTTACAATAGTATCTCCGGGCGATTCCGCCACATAATCCGCCGTCAGCACGGCATTGAGAACGGTCGAGGTGTCCGCAAATACCGCAACATCGGTGTTCACTTGGTTAAGATATCCCTCCCGCCTTACCGATACATTGTAAAGCGCATAGACCCGCTCATCGCTCCCGGGCGATTCCGAGAGATATTTCGGCGGTGCGGACAGCGTAAATTCCGCCTTTCCGCTCCCGTCGGATATCATTTCCGATACCGTGACGGGCGATTCAAAGCTTCCCGTGAACACAGTGACCTTCGCCCCCGCCACAGGGTACAGCCCCCTTACCGAGCTGACATAGACGATAAGCTTCCCCTCTGCGCCCTCATTTTCGGGGATATCGTCTGTCGGGATATCCCCATTTGCTTCGGGATATTTCCTTTCGTCGGGGATAACGTCCCTTTCCGTCACGGGGATATTCTCAGCCGTTTTTGCGGCGTGTCTGCTGTCGGAATAGCTTTTGTACATCTTCATCGCCTGCTTCATGTATCTCTGCATCGTGTCCTTATCGGGCATATTATTCATGGCATTATCCTCCTTTTCTGAATATTTTATGCGGATAATGCGGGAAATGTGACTTTTCGTCAGATACAATATTCGTCCGATACAATATTTATATAAAAGAAAAAACTGCGGCAATATCCCCGATTATGAAAAAACAAAATCCCCGAATGGTAAAATTGTATATATCCCCCACGGAAAAACGAGGGGTTTATGTATAAAGAGAAAAATATTTTGCAGCTTTTTTTTATTTGCTTGCAAAATCCTGCGGATTGTAATACAATATAATGTGTGAGTATAAGACGAAAGGCGTAATCGCCTGCATATACGAAAGGAAGATATTTTTATGCTGCTTAAGGATATGTCCAAGGAACAGCTTGCCGCTTTCAAGGCAGACTGCGAAAAGAAGTACAACGAAGTAAAGGCTAAAAATTTAAAGCTCAACATGGCAAGAGGAAAGCCCGGCGCTGACCAGCTCGAACTCTCCATGGGCATGCTTGACGTTCTCAGAGAAGGCTCTGATTTCAAGTCGGAAAACGGCATTGATGTCCGCAATTACGGCGAGCTTTCGGGTATCCCCGAGTGCAAGAAGCTTTTTGCCGACATTCTCGGTGTACAGCCCGAGGAAGTTATCGTAGGCGGCAGCTCCAGCCTTACTCTGATGTTCGATACAGTACAGAGAGCATGGAACTTCGGCGTTCCCGGCGGCGACAAGCCCTGGTGCAAGTACGATAAGATCAAGTTCCTCTGCCCCGTTCCCGGATATGACAGACATTTCTCCGTTACCGAGACCTTCGGCATCGAGCTTGTAAATGTCCCCATGACCAAGACAGGTCCTGATATGGATATGGTAGAGAAGCTCGTTTCCGAGGACGAAACCATCAAGGGCATCTGGTGCGTCCCCATGTACTCGAACCCCGACGGTATCACATATTCCGATGAAACGGTAAAGAGATTTGCAAACCTTTCCCCCAAGGCTAAGGATTTCAGAATTTTCTGGGATAACGCATACTGCGTACATCACCTGACCGACCACCCCGACAAGCTCCTGAACCTTATGGATGAGCTGAAAAAGACAGGCAAGGAAAACATGGTCTACATGTTCGCTTCCACATCAAAGATCACATTCCCGGGCGCAGGCGTTGCTGTAATGGCAATGTCCAAGGAAAATGTTGACGCAACACTGAAGATCCTGAACTTCCAGGCTATCAGCTACGATAAGATGAATATGCTCCGTCACGTCCGCTTCTTCAAGAATGCAGACGGCGTAAGAGCGCACATGGAAAAGCATAAGGCTCTCCTCGCTCCCAAGTTTGAGGCTGTCCTCGAAACACTTGACAGAGAGGTCGGCGAGCTTGGAATCCTCGACTGGGTAAAGCCCAACGGCGGATATTTCATCTCCGTAAACACAATGAACGGCTGCGCAAAGAGAGTTGTTGAGCTTTGCAGGAACGCAGGCGTTGTCCTGACAGGCGCAGGCGCAACATTCCCCTACAAGAAGGATCCCGATGACAAGAACATCAGACTTGCTCCTTCCTTCCCGCCTATTGACGAGCTGAAAACAGCAATGGATCTGTTCTGCCTCTGCGTAAAGCTTGCTTCCGCAGAAAAGCTGCTCGCTGAATAATTTCACGATAATATAAGCTGAAGGCTGTCACACCCGATCGGTGCGGCAGCCTTTTTTGTGTTATAATTCGCATGATATTTTACCGTTCAGCATCAAAAAACGACCGTTCAGCCGAAAAAACGTGCGCTGCGCCGAAAATGTGCTATCATAAAGATGTTATCGTTACCCGATAGGAGGGAGCATCTTGTTTGACCGCATCAGCACATTCCTGACCGATACTCTTATTGAAGGCGGCACGCTGAAAAGCGAGGAACGCAGCCTCTACATCTACTGCTTCGGAACTATGCTCGAAACGGCGGCAAACCTGCTCTCTGCGATAATAATCGGCGCACTTCTCGGAGAATTTCCCGCTGCGCTGATATTCATGCTTGTGTTCATTCCTTTGCGAAGCATGGCAGGCGGATTTCACTGCAATTCGGCAGGCGGATGCTATCTTATGTCGACAGCGGTGTTCCTGACAGTCATTCTCACCTACGGAAGGCTCTCCTTTTCGGCGGTCCAATGCGTACTGATCTGCGCTGCGGAAGCTGCGGCAGTGGTTTTTCTCGCACCCGCCGCAAGCCCGAACAAGCCTATGTCGGACACTCAGAAGGTCAGGAACCGCAGGATATCCCTTGCCCTTGCCGCGGTATTCTCTGCGGCAGTCTTTGTGCTGCTCATGCTTGACAGCCTGTATGCGTATGCTGTGCTGGAAAGTATGTCGATGGCTGTCGTTTCAATGGTCATCGGCAGGATAAAATACCGTTCGGCTGCATAATCCGACCGTTCATACGAAAATCCGTACACAGCTTCAAATATGTGCTATGATATAGCTATAATATTTGAAAGGCGGTATTTTCCATGAAAAACGTAAAGAAAATGATCATCAAGTTCGGCACATCTCTGGCAGCATTTGCGTTTATGTTCAACGTAGTTGCACTCAACCCTTATTGTCATTTCTTCTTCCACGAACCCGAGCTTCCCGACCGGCTGAAGGAAATGCGGAAAAACTGATCTTTCCCTGAAGTGAAACGGCAACATGAAAACAGGCAGCCCGCAAATAACAGGCTGCCCCATCAGAACACATCCGCTGCACCCGCCACTCAGCCGGCAGATGCAGCGGATGTGTTATAATAATGATCATCCCACGGGATCAGAGAGGGAAAATAAGCGCCGCTTCAAACGTATCTCCCTGACGGGTGACAGTAAGAACTCCGCCGTATTTCTCAGCCGCAGCACGGACATTGCCTATGCCGAAGCCGTGCAGGAGCTTGTTTTCCTTGTCTGTTTTCAGGTCTGCGCCGACATTTTCCGGTGCAGTGTTCACGATATCTATCGCAAGCGAATCGTCCGTTGTTTTTATTGAAAGGGATATCGACCTTTCGCCCTCCGCACATTTCACGCACGCCTCATGGGCATTGTCCAGAAGGTTTCCGAGTGCCGTGCATAGGTCATACCGCTCGATATTTATCCTGCTTTTGTCGATATTTATATCGCTTGTGAATTTTATTCCGTCAGCCTCGGCACGGCTCAGAGCATTGCTCACCAGTGCATCTATCGGGAGATATCCCGTGTTTATGCGGCAGAATGAGCTTTTCAGATGCTCCGCAGCGGTTTCAGTATACCGCTTTGCTTCATCATATAATTCCTTTTCAAGACATTGGTTCAGATACAGCAGATGCTTGTTCGTATCATGGATCACGCTCCTGATGCTGTTGAACGAGCGTGCGGTCTGCTCATATTTTTCCTCCTGATATTCAAGCTGCTGCTCCGTGCGCATCTGTTTTTCACGCAGTTCAGCCGCTTCGATGATATTTTCAAGCAGATAATATACTACGAGATTTATCACCATCAGACCCGCCGCAGCAAAGCATATTCCCGAGGCGGCATTCGGCGCACCCGTGTCCAGCTCGAAGGATATCACAATTACCGTGATGATGCTTATAACAGGCGTGATGATGAAAAGCGCATAATCCCGTCCGCTGACGACCTGCGTGTTTTTCCGCCTTATGATGAGCGAAACAGCCGCAGCTATTATGAACGTTATCAGCTTTGAGAGCATAAGGCTGTAAAACTGCATATCGCTGTCGGATATGTTCCGAAGCGTTGACGTTGAGATGCCGTAGCTTATCACCTCGGATATCATGCTGAAAACAAGAAGCGAGCAAGCCGCAAATATCCTGGCAGTCCATTTTGAGCGGTACATCAGCGTCAGCAGGATATGCAGCACAAGCGTCATTATAACGTAGAATATCCCCGCCGCACCGAACTGACTGAGTGCCATTCCCGCACCGAAATCCAGAACATACAGCAGATAAAAAAGCACCCTGTTCACCCTGATGCTGTCATTTCCAAGACATACCCTCAGAAAAAACATCGTCGTGAACATATCAAAGACTGTCCCCAGCACCGCAAGGACAGCCATAGCAACATCATTCATTCTTTAACCTCGCTATCGTGTATCTTGAAAATGCCTCCTTCACCTCAGGCATTTTGCGTCTGCTTATGCGGACCGTTTTTCCCGTAGAAAACTCCATCTCGTCCGCACTGAACCGCTTTACGAACCTCATATTCGCAAGGCATGAGCGGTGAACGCTGACAAAGCCCCTGCCCGCAAGCGCCTCTTCAAACTCCGCAAGCCTCTGCTTTGCGATGATTTTCCCGTCCCTGAGCGTTATGGCGACACCGTGCAGCCTGTCCGCCTCGATGCAGACTATCTCGCTCAGATGAAGCACCCGCTCGCCGTCTTTGTTGGTTATGACCGTGATATTCGTTTCCAGCTCGTCTAAGTAGGCGAGTATTTTTTTCAGCTTTTTTTCAAACATCTCATAGGGAACGGGCTTGCAGAGATACTGCGCCGCCTGAACATCGAAGCTGTCCTGCATATAGTCGGGGAAGCTGGTGACAAACACTATAAGTACGTTCCTGTCGGGTATTCGGCGTATCTCCTCAGCCGTTTCCAGACCGCTTTTCCCGGGCATTTCCATGTCCAGGAAAACGATATCAAAGGGAGAGCGTTCTGTTTTGTAGCATTCCAGAAGTGCATTGCCGTCAGAAAATTTTGTTATCCTGAATTCTGCGTCTGATTTGAGTGAAAATTCCGTAATATAGTTTTCGATGAGTGACGCACACTGCGCTTCATCATCGCAAATTGCAGCTCTGTACAGCATAGTCCACCTCGGTATATGATTTGTTCTTGCAATGTAAATATTATATCATATTTATCACTTGATTTCAACAATTTGCGGCAAATTCCTCGGTGTAATGCCGAAAACTCATTGAATTATGGTTTTTATTATAATGTCTGCTCAACAACTGAAAAAGTGCGTAGAAGCTTTGCTTCGGAGTGCTTTTTCAGTTGTTGGGTGCAAGGAT
>USNJ01000104.1 GCA_900556055.1 uncultured Ruminococcus sp. | reverse complement strand
GAATACAGCTGAGACAGCAATAAACAGGAGCACAACGATTATTGCCGCCATAAATATGCCGAATTTTTCTCTCGGAAGATCACCGTCAAGAAGATATTCGGAAAGCTTGTAAAGCAATCCCACAGGGAGCATAAGCACGAGATTTGCAACGGTAACAGCGGCAAATGCACGGAGCATCGCCTTTGCGCCTGTGTCGGAAAGCGCATATTTGTGCTTTAATTTTTCTGTAAGCGTCATGGTCATACGCCTGCCTTTCCAACCTGCCAGTTGACAGATTTGTTGTATTCATTCCACATATGGCTGTATATCCCGTTTTCGGAGATAAGCTCACTGTGCGTTCCGCTCTCAGCGAGCTTTCCGTCAGACAGAACATAAATGCAGTCCGCATTTGTAACGGTTGACAGCCTGTGCGCTATCATTATAACCGTCTTATCCTTTGAAAGCTTATCGAACGCCTGCTGAACAAGCACCTCATTATCGGGATCAGCAAAAGCCGTTGCCTCGTCAAGTATCAGCACGGGCGCATTTTTCAGAAATGCTCTCGCAATGGAAAGCCTCTGGCATTCGCCCCCGGAAACGTAAATACCCTTTGAGCCTATCATAGTGTTTACGCCGGCGGGGAATTTTTCGATGATGTCCATGCACTGTGCATCACGCAGAGCCTGCATTACTTCTTCATCGGAAGCACCCGGTCTGCCCATTCTGATGTTGTCCATTATGCTCATTTTAAGCAGCCTGCTGTCCTGGAAAACGTAGGATACGTAATTCATCAGCTCATCGGAGGATACGCTTCTGACATCTGTTCCGCCTATCTTTATCGAACCGCTCTTTACGTCCCAGAAACGGGCGATAAGCGATGCAAGTGTGGTTTTTCCGCCGCCCGAAGGTCCGACCAGTGCGATATGCTCACCCGATCTCACGGACATGCTTATGCCGTCTATCGCATTGTTTTTTGCTCCTGCATATGCAAATGTAACATCGCTCAGCTCAATGGAGGAATCCTTCGGCTGCTCATTCTTTTTCGATTCGGAAAGCGGCTCTGTTTCAAGTATCCCGTAAACTCTGTTGAGCGCATCATTGACTATCATCTGCGATTCGCCTGCGTATGCGACCTTCATAAGCGTAACAGTCAGAACAGATGTGATAAGCACATAGAAAAACAGATTCAGCACGAATTCATCGGTAACGCCGTTTCCCGTAAATACAAATGCCGCAATAATGATCGCTGCGAATATCGCATTTGCGGCTGTCGTGAAGCATACCATCGGAAGCATCATGTTTTTAGTATAGCCGAGCGTCCACTTTTCGTATTCATCAATGGCATTCTTGAAACGCTTGAATGTAAATACCGTCTGACCGAAAGTCTTTACAACAGGCACGCCCCTGACATATTCGACCGCCTCAGCCGACATTGTTTCAAGCGCATTCTGATACTGCTTCATATCCTCCGCCATTTTCGGACCCATCATAAGCGTGCCCATAAGCGCAAATGCGATCACCGCAGGTATAAGGCATATAAGACCGAGTTTCCAGTCAAACGCCATCATCATTATCAGCAGTCCGACAGGAGTTGCATACGATACAGCCTTGTCGGGGAGATTATGTGCAAGGAAGGTCTCCGTAGCCGCACTGGAGTCGGCAACGATCTTTCGTATCTTTCCCGTTCCCTCCGCTTCGACATAGCCGAGAGGGAGCTTCATTATGTGCTGCATCATGCTGATCCTCATATTGGCCTGCACCCTGAATGCCGCCTTATGCGAACACATAAGTGCCGCAATATAGAACACCATTGACAGAAGTGCAAAGCCTACCGCCTGCCGGCCATAGCTGCTGATGTTGACAGCCTTGGAGAAATCGGGTCTGACTTCAAGTATCTCCTTTATTATCCGCCATACATCGTAAAACGGTATCAGCGCAATAAGCGCGCTGACAGATGCAAGAACGGCAGATGCATAGGTAAAATACTTATGATCCCCCGCATAGTGCATCAGCACCGCCATCGTACTTTTCTTCTTTTCCTTCACAAAAAGACCTCCTTTTTATGTTAGCATAAGCTAACTTATCTGCATTTAAAAAGCAGTAGTTTAGTATTTTACTGCTTTAAAATCAAATCAGCCCAAGCACACGTCCCCAGCCGGCAAAGCAATATTCCCTTATGCTTTTCATGAAATCCTTTGCCTCATCATAGGGGATATCGTGGGAAATGACTTCGTATATATACTGCCAGCCCGTCCTGCATACGACATGAACAAAAAAGTCGCTGACGCTGTGTCCGTCCTTTGCAAACTGCTTTGCAAATTCCCTGTAATAGTGCTCCTCCGTTTCCGCCAGCTTATCGAAATAATGCTCATATTCCGTTCCTGCCGAATTGCAGAAGATAAGACGGAACACATCGAAATTGCCGTAGATATATTTCAGCACAAGCTCTGTTCCCTCATCGCCCATGCCCATTGCGTCCGAGGCATCTCCGCATTCGGATGCGCCGTTTATACTTTTGAGATATATCCGCATAAGACCGTCAGCCGCAGGCTTTACGACCGCTTCAAACAGCCCCGCCTTATCGCCGAACCTGGTATAGATTGAGTTTGTGCTGACACCGCTGTCCGCAGATATCCTGCGAAGATTGGCATTATGGAACCCATATTTCAGGAATTCTTTTTTTGCACTTTCAAGAAGTGCTTCCGTAACGCCCGCCGTTTCCTGCCGCATACCGAATCTCCTTTATTTTATAACATTGTTATTATAACATGGTTATTTTATTTTGTCAATCATCTGCGTGATATTTGTTGATGCATATAAATCGGCATATGTTTTATATGCACATTTATGTATATGTGCATATAAAAAGCGTCTGCCTTATATTAATAAGAATAAAAGACGGACGCAATTATATTTATTTTACGAATGTTCTCACGATGCCGATAACAAAAAGCACAATGACCATAACGGGAAGAACATATGTCATGTATCCCCTGACAAAGCCTTTCAGCTTCATTCCCTTGCCTGTGTTGACCTCGTTCAGATAATTGTCCCAGCCCCAGCCCTTTTTCGATGTGCAGAAAAGTATCAGCACAAGCGAGCCGAGCGGAAGTATGATGTTGCTCACGAGAAAATCCTCAAGATCCAGTATAGTCGAGCCCTCGCCCATAGGCTGGATTTTGCTCAGGACATTAAATCCCAGACAGCACGGCAGAGAAAGCACGAAAAGCAGTATTCCGTTGATCGCACACGCCTTTTTTCTGCTCCAGCCGAACTGATCCGAGGTGCAGGCTATTATCTCCTCAAATACGGCAAGCACCGTTGAAAGGGCAGCAAATGACATAAACACAAAGAACAGACTGCCCCAGAGCCTTCCGAGCGGGATATTGTTGAATATATTTGGCAGCGTAATGAAGATAAGGCGCGGTCCGCTGTCAACATCGACTCCGTATGCAAAGCATGCGGGGAAAATGATAAGTCCCGATGAAACTGCGACCAGCGTATCAAGCAGCGCAACATTTATTGATTCGCTCAGAAGTGACCTTTCCTTGCCGATGTAGCTTCCGAAAATAGCCATCGCACCTATGCCAAGGCTCAGCGTGAAAAACGCCTGATTCATGGCATTCACGATAATGTTTCCTATTCCGACCCTGCTTACTTCCTCGAAATTGGGTTTGAGATAGAACGCTATTCCTGCCTTTCCGCCTTCCATGAAAAAGCTGTTCACCGCCAGTATGACCATAATTATGAGCAGAGCCAGCATCATGAACTTTGTCACACGTTCAAGACCGTTTTCCAGTCCGATCGAGCATACCAGAACTGCCGCCGCAATGACTATCGCAAGGAACAGCACCATCATCGGCGCATTGGAAAGCATAATGTCAAAACGCTCAGCCACTCCCGATGAATCAAGTCCCGAAAGTTCTCCGCTTGCAGTCGAAACGAAATATCTTATCATCCAGCCCGCAACGGTCGTGTAGAACATCAGCAGCAGATATGAACCTGCCAGCGATGTCTTTCCGTGGATATGCCAGAACGTTCCTTCAGGTTCGAGCTCCCTGTACATTTTCATAGGGCTTTTCTGCGCCGCTCTTCCGACGGAAAACTCCATTGTAAGCACCGGTATTCCCAGCAGTACAAGAAAGATCAAATAAATAACTACAAATATGCCTCCGCCGTTCTGACCTACGACATACGGAAATTTCCATACATTTCCTATGCCGATAGCACAGCCTGCACTCAGGAGTATGAACCCGAGCCTGCTTCCAAGTTTTTCTCTGCTCATTAAGCATTTCCTCCGATAATTTAACAGCTAAATTTCATTATATCATACTTTTGAACATCAGGTGTTATTTTATTTTAAAGATTGTTTTGACATTCAGAATTATAATAAAAGCCATTAGAATTATGCAGTATCTGACGAAAAAAATCGGACCGAAGCATCTGCTCCGATCCGAAACCAATTATTTTTCCCCCCAGATATATTCGCACGCCTTTTCGTAATCCATCTCATGTTCAAGGCAGTGCATCGCCTTTGCATCTTCGGGACGGCGGACATACAAAGCGTCCCTTTCACACAAGCACAGCATCCTCTGCACCTGATCGACACTGAGCTTCAGAAACAGACCGATATGGATCAGCTGCTGCTTTGTGGGCAGTCTTGTTCCGTTCAGTATCTGATAGCCGTAATTTCTGTCAAGATTGAGCGCACGGATAAGTCTGCTCCTTTTCATGCCCTTTTCTTCGAGAATATTCTGTATATAGCTGCTGAATTCAGGCGGCGGATTATCCATTATCACCTGCATATTCAGACGCTTGGTGCGGCGGATCATTCTTTCTATATCTTCCGTTTTCATGAAAAAGCCCCCAACTATAATAAAAACCATTGGAATTATGGAGAAGAAATCGCCGCAAAAGCTTTGATATATGCGGTTTTGCGGCGGGAGATTCCCATAATTCAATAGGTTTTTAGTATTAATAGTATACCGTAAAATCCCCCGACATCGTATTGCATATCTTTTCTATTTCATATTCGGAAAAACCGTTGCCCTCCATAGCCGCAAAACCGTTAAGCGTGATCCCCGAAAAGCTGTCGGTATATCCCGAAAGCATATTGTTGTCAATGTAAAATTCCTCGATCGTGCAGCCCGCAAGCGGCGAAAGATCCGTGAGATTGTTTCTTCCGAGATAAACAAATCTCAGCTTCTTGGACTCGGAAAGCGGCTCGATATCATAAAGTCCGCAGCCCGCAAGGCACACCATTTCAAGCTCAGTCATTCCGTCAAGCGCCCTTATATCCCCTATCTGCGCCTCATTGAAGCCGACCTTCACAAGCCCGCGGCTGCTTTTGAGAGGAGTGATATCCGTAACATAATTATCCCCGAAAAACACTTCCTGAAGCTCCGTTTTTCCGCTCAGTACGGATATATCATCTATCAGATTATTTTCTGCGCTGATTTTTTTGAGATGCTCCATATTTTCCATGAAGCTTATATCCGATACCCGATTATTGTTGAAGTGAATGGATTCCAGATCTTCCAGACCTTTCAGGCAAGAAAGATCGGTCAGATAATTATCATTGACATTGAGATATGTAAGCTTTTTCAGATGCTTGACATTTGCCAGCTGCACATTTGTCAGCTCACGGTCGGAAAGATCAAGCTCTGTCGTATCCGTAGAAAATATTTCCCCGCCGATCTTGACTTCTGTGATGACGTTATCCTCTATCCTATGAAACACAAATACTGCGGCTATGCACAGCACTGCGGCTGAAACTGCGGCAATTATCCCCGCTTTTCTTTTCCTCCTGCGCCTTCGCACCGTGGGCTGCGGATATGCCGTGCCTTCCAGTATCTTCTCGTCGATCGGCACAGGTTCGGGCGCAATCCCGCAGTTTTTTATGTCACCAAGCATTTCCTCCGCACTGCTGTATCTGTCCTCAATTTTCAGCGCAGACGCTTTTTTTATGATGACTGAGAAGCTTTTCGGCAGACTGCTGAGTTCAGCGGAAAATGATGAATCGCTTTCAAGACGCGTCATCGGATCCTCGGGAATACGGAGAGTCGTGCTGAAAAGAAGTGACGTTCCCAGCGAATACAGATCCGTCCAGCCGCCTTGATTTCCGCTTCGCTGATACTGTTCAAGCGGCGCAAAGCCTTCCTTCAGCGTGACCGAATAGTTATTTCTTTTTTCGGATATCCTCCTCGCCGAGCCGAAATCGACAAGCATTACCCTCCCGTTTTCGCAGAGCATGATATTATCGGGAGATACATCTCTGTGGAGCATTTTACGGCTGTGCATATCCGCCAATGCAGGCAGCAGCTGCTCTGCGATATATACAGCCTGACTGACGGATATCTCCCCGAAGTGCTTCACATAATCGTTCAGTGATATCCCCTTGAAATAATCCATGGCATAATAAGCTGTGCCGTTTGCCGTGAAAACATCGTAAACCCCCAGTATTTTGGTGCTTTCGCCGAGCTGCATTATCATTTCCGCTTCCCGCAGGAATCTTTCCAGCCCCTCGGAATATTCCCCGCTCTGAAATGATGTCAGCGGTTCGACTGTGACATTATCATCAGCCCTGACCGCCAGCCCATTCGGATAATACTCCTTGACTGCGACTGTTTTCTCATCTTTTTCATCATATGCAAGATAGATTATGCCGAAGCCTCCGCAGCCTATCATCTTTCCGATAACATATCGTTCATTCAGCAGAAAGCCCGTCCCGAGCGCATCATATTCAATGCCAACAAAGTCAGCGGCATCTGCCCCCGCTCCGCTTATTTTCTGTTTTGCTGACATGATCCTCACCCCTATATGATGCATATTGCTTATATTATAACATATTTTTTTACATTTGAAAAGCATTAAAGCAAATTTTCTTAACAAATTTATTATATCATATTTCAATTTGTTTTTGGTGTGCAGATCTGCATTATTTCTGACTGTGATTTTGTGATGCGACATGTCGTGCATACTTTTTATTTGTTTGATGATTTAAAAAGCATCTTGCTGTTTATAACAGGAATTACACCGAACCGCCTGATAAAGTTTGATTTGCCGAAAGCCGGTTGTCCGTATTTTGACACACCTGTTCTGATATAATAAATAAAAAGTATGCACGACATGTCGCATCACAAAATCACAGTCAGAAATAATGCAGATCTGCACAATATTGAAAAATAGCTTGCTGAATAGCATCTA
>USNJ01000103.1 GCA_900556055.1 uncultured Ruminococcus sp. | reverse complement strand
TCAGATCTGGAACGAGGCTGTGCAGAACGGTGACATTGAATTCAGAACGTCCGATGCCGAAAACCTCACGCTGCTGATGATGAGGATCACAGGCTTTCAGCAGATCAAGCGCAATGGCGTTTACGTCATGATCGGCGGTAAAAAGGTCTGGTTCAAGGACGATAACACGGTGCATCATGTCGGTGAAGAGGTCTATGTACGATATGATCCGTCGCGGTTACAGCACGTTGATGTTTATGACAGGGCAACGGACAAATTTTTGTACCGATACCCTAATGCGAGCGGACTGCTTGACATCGATTTTTTGGGAGCAGGCGAAGAAAATATTCAGAGACTGGTGCAGTCACAGAACAGGACGAAAAAGGAAGTCAAGAAGCAGCTTGATGCACACAGAAGCTTTGATGCTGTATCGGCACTCAGAGCGGAGCTGCTCAGAGCCGAGCAGAATTCCGAAGGCTATGAGATCGCAAAGCCTGACAGGTTTACGCCTGTTATGGCTGATGAGCTGAAGCCCGAGGGCATGGAGATAACGTCGGTCCAGATAGCGGATATCCGCCGAATGACCGAATTCCACGAAAAAATGAAAGGAGCATAACTATGAATGAATGTTTAAATGAGCGTTATAACGCACTTATAACGGAGTTCGGCGCAGACGGTGCGCCGAAGGTGGCTGGAATGCTGCCGAAGGATATTGAAGCGGCTTTTGCGGGGGATGAAAAGCTGTCGGAGAAGCTTAAGAGCTTTCTGGACTGCAGGGATCACGCTTATGAGACGTATTCGGAGGAATACGGAAAGCTGCTCATGAGACTGGAAAGACTTATCGTTGAAACGGGCAGTGCAAGCAGTGCTGCTAAGCTCATCGGCGAGAGCGGGAGCACGGTTTCGGACATAAGAAAGTGCAAGTACAGGGGCAATGTTCCGAAGTTCTTTGAATCGCTTAAGAGCTATTTTAAGACAAAGGAAGAGAAGAAAAAGGAATACAAGGGCGTAAAATACGTTCCCACCTCGATCTCCGAAACGGTGTTTTACACAATAAGGAACTGCCATGTTATGGGAGACTGCGAGATCATTGTCGGAGACAGCGGCATCGGAAAGACAAGAGCTGTCAGGAAATATGCTGATACATATCCATCGGACACTATTGTTGTAACAGCTTCGAGCGGAACGGGAAATGCGCTTTCCCTGTTAAATGAGATCGGCGCACAGCTCGGCATCCCCGAAATGAGAAGGATAGATAAGCTTGAAAAGGCGGTCATATCCCGTCTGCACGATGGAATGCTGATCATAGTTGATGAGGCACAGCATCTGAGATTCCGTGCGGCTGATGAGCTCAGGCAGATAGCGGATCACTTTACCGATAACGGTGAGACGGTCGGTGTATGCTTCGTGGCAAATCCTGCATTTATGAAGATGTTTTCCGATGCAAAGCTTGACCTTACGGGTCAGATCTGGAACAGGTCGCATCTCAGACCTAATCTCAGATCCTCCGATATAAAGCTTGACGACATCAAGCTCCTGTTTCCGAAGCTTGTTGACGAACATAAAAACGCAGAGCTGATCTTTCTGCATGAGATAGCAAAGGTCAATGGTGAGGGCATTCGCAGGGCGGTGAATTTTTACAAGCTCGAATATGCCAACACAGACGGCAATGTCACGCTCGAGGGGCTGGCTGCACTGGCTCAGAACGGCGGTGCAAAGATAAGCTCTAATATTCTCAAGCGTCTGAAAGAGGAAGCAGCCTGATGCGGGGCATAAAGCCGAACGGTCGGCAGCGGGCTGAGATACGGAAATACGGTCGGAATGCGGACGGCAAACCATACCGTCCGACCGACTGGCTGGTGCTGAAGGAAACGGACGGATTTTATTTGCTTGAACACAAATACAAGCAGAATTTCAAGATAAGGCTGATAAAGAAATGAGGAATTATGATGAAAAAGCTCAGAACTGAGATAAGAATTATGAAGGCGGCTTTCCTTGCTATCGCCTGCCTTATGATAATCATTTTTGGATTTATGATAGCTGTGACCGAGGTGATCGGTGCTACTGTTATGACGGTGATACTTATGTGCCTGATACTGGCGGCGGCTTTTCTGAGCCTTGCGGCTTCGGGGGTGCTGCCGATCCGTGACGGTGAGGAGGACGATGATGATGATGAATAATGGGGGTAAGAAAATGAATATCAGAATAAGCGATAACGGCGGTCGTGTTGTTACCGGAGTTATGGATAACGGCGAAATAGTTGATATGCACAGTGATCTTAAGGTCACCTGCACAGTGCTTTTGGACATATGGAAGCAGGAATACGGCGATCAGAGCTATGATAGCTTTAAGGATCAGCTGATAGCGGGGCTTGATTACCTGCACGATCAGCAGAAATAGCCGAAACGGGGGCTCTGCTCCCGTCCGCAGGGGGTGACCTACCTGCGCTGATGATGGCAGGTCAAAATATACGGAGGTTTTTAACTATGGGTATTATCAAACACAAAAAGCTCAGCAAGGCAAGAGGGGTCACGATACCCAAGGATCTTGCGGCGGCAAAGGAATTTTTCGCAGGCAACGGCGTTGACCTTGTGGAGGTTGATGACGGTGTACTTATTCGCAATCACGTCCCTGTTTGCCGTTTCTGCGGTTCGGTGGAGTCGGTAGGAACAATTAAGGGCGAGGAAGTCTGCGCAAAGTGTGCGGCAGACATCAAATCAGAAATCGAATGTCAATTTAAGAATTGAGGTGACCGGAATGGAAGAAATCGAAAAGCTTGTAGACAAGCTGGTATCGGTACAGGCAAAAGCAGCTGAGATTAAAAATGAAAAAGAACTGCTTGAAGCAGAGCTGCTTAAGTACTTCGAAGCCGATTCTGAGGATACCAAGAAAAAGACAGTACGCTATTCGGGAAGCTTCGGAGAGGTTGCCGTAACAATGGCGGACAGCGTTAAGCTTACAATGCCTTCCCTGCTCCGTGAAGTGTTTAAGAAGGGCTACTCAGACCTTGTCAAAGAGGAAATTACATACAAGCTTACAGAGCCTGCAAAGCGTATGCTTGCGGCAGTGTATAACAGGGAACTGTTTAAGGATATGAGCTTTGCGGCAGCTGTCGGTAATCTCCCCTGCGATGATAAGGCAAAAAAATCCCTTATGAAGAAGCTTAAGGGTGCAAGGTTTGAGACGGACGTTAAAAACCTTGTACAGATTGGCGGTCTGTCTGATGATGATGCGCAGGATTATGCGTTTATGATTGCGGAGATTATCAACTGGGAGATTTTCGGGAAGCTGATGAACATTAACGGTCTTGTTTCCGATGATGCAATAAACGGTGCTATGCACGACATAGATGCGGCGATTGTTGCGGAAAAGACTCCGAAAATTTCCGTAGAAGCCTATTAAAACGGTATTTCAACAGCAATTCAAGGGCAGGTGGTTTCCCGCCCTTGCTGTAAACGAATGAATTTTTTGAAAGGGTGATAGAATGAAAATTGAATTGGAAATCAACGATAGGCAGGCTGAGTTTTTAAGGCAGTTTGCTAAAAATCAGCATGAGGGCGCAAGGGATAACATCGGCACACGAAAGCCATTGCATCTGGTACAGACAGAGGAGCTTGAATATATATATGACGGCGGCGGTAACGGAGATTATGATGTTTTTATCTGTACTGATGATTACAGCGAAACATATCCGACCGAAAAGGAGCTTGTTCTTGCTCTTGGCTACTACAATGATAAATCCGATGTTGTTGATTATGAAACAGCGTGGTCAAATAATCTGACAGACCCTGTTACCGAGGAAGAGGTTTTGATATGCGATTTCGAGGATTATCTTACGTTTTATGGGTTAGATCCCGAAAATATCCTCCGCTGTTCGGTTATTGTCAGATACAGAACGGTTGCATATTTCTGGATACTGGAAAATGCAAGGCAGTACATTAAATATCAGGGACATAATCTCACAAATCCACGGACGTATACTGTCGGCGGCGGATACAGCAACAAGGGTGAATATGAGAGCTTTTTTGACCTGCTCATGGCTGCGGGAACGGCGCTGCTCGGAGGTGGTAAGGAATGACCATGGAAGATTTTGCCCGGGAGGCTCGGCGGTTGTCCGAAGCGGATTACAGCGCCTATTCCGAGGAACGGGTGTTGGTTCGGGAGGTGCTGAAATCGGCGGCGGATCTGGGGGAGGCTATTGTTCGCAAGAGAAACACGGGGAAAAATATTCCTTACGGTGAAATAAAGCGGCTCTATAACGCTATCTGCGGCAGCAGGCTTCCGAGGATACAAAAGCTTTCCGAGTCACGCAAGCGGCACATCAAGGCGAGGTTTGCGGACGGAAACACTGTCGAGGATTTTCAGCGGCTGTTTGAAACTGCTGCCAACTCCCCATTTCTCTGCGGAGAGAACAGCCGCAGCTGGAATGCGACATTTGACTGGCTGATTGAGCCGAACAACATGATTAAGGTGCTTGAGGGAAACTACAGCAAGTCGGCGGGACAGCCTGCGGAGCATTCTTACGATCTATCGGCATTTGATGATTTTGCACTGCGGCACACGCCAGAATTAGGTGATTGATATGGGCATGGCTAACAGGCGGCAGAAAGGCTCAATCCTCCATCGCAGTGCTTTGAGTGTCCATATGAGGACTGCGTTTACAACGGCACGATTACTGCGGAGGAACGGGAGTTATACAACAGGATATGTATACAGGAAAGGAAACCGAAGAAAAGGGTGAAAAGAAATGCTGACAATTTGTCCATGTAAGGACTGCTCCGGTCGCTATCCGGGATGTCACGGGAAATGCTCCCGATATACGGAATGGCGGTCTGAGTACGATAAAATGAAGGCTCAGCTTGCGGCTGAAATCTATGACCCCTTGGGTGCGGAAAAGGGCGGGATTTTATGGCAACTAAAAATGAAATCAGAAAATCGCTGTACGCTATGAGCCGCAGTATCGGCATGGACAATGATGATTTACACGCTCTGGTCTACGGCATGGTTGGCAAGGAACACATCTCGGATTTGACGGACAAGGAGTTTTCTGCTGTCAGGTCGGAGCTGATGAGCCGCATGAGGGGTATGCCGCCCGAGCCGACTGTCAAAAAGGCGAAGCGGGAGTATCAATATGACAGCGGACGGCTTTCCGAGGCGCAGGCTAAGTATATATGGAAGCTTATGTATCAGTTGGAGTCCTATGATACGGAGCCTAACGACTGCACTGTCAGAGAGCGGCTTGCAGCTGTTATCCGCAAGGAGCTTGGGGTCACAGTAATAGAGGACATCAATGGCGGTCGGGTGGATATTTTTAAGAACGTGACCTCTGAGGGGGCATCGAAGCTGATCGAGCAACTAAAAAGATATATTGCATCTGCACGAAGAAGGCGCGGTGCATGATTTACGGTCATATCGCAGGATTAGCGCAATATGGCTCCGGCAGCTTGCCGGCGCAGAGCAGCGGGAGAATAAGTCTCCCGTTAATGCGGCTCGGAGAAGATCCGAACGGTTGCAAGCCCGTAGTATGTCGCATTGAAAGGATGATAAAAATGAAATGTAACTCTGAGAAGGCTCTTAGGGAGCTTGTCTGGAGGACGGCGAACGAATTTGCACGGCAGAATTTAAAGATAATGATGGTCGTGCTGCATGATGACTTCGGCTTTGGACGGGATCGCCTGCACAAAGTCATTGACTGTATCAAGGAAAAGGTCAGGTATTATGATGAGTACGACAATGACGGCGTGCTGGATTATGCGCTTGATCGTGACATCAGGGGGCTTGGGCTTGATGATGAGCTGACGGAGTTTTTAACGACAAACATCGGATCACGCTGTCAGAACCGAAAGATCAAGCCTAAAGATAAGGATATCAGTGTGGCGGAGGCTGCTGAGATGCGCTCGAAGATGAGGGCGTTTGAGCAGATACAGAAAGGAGGCGATAAACTATGACGGTGCAGGAACAGTTAGCGGTTATTGATAAGGTGTATGATTATCCTTGCCCTTACGGCATCGGGGGGACGGCGTGGCGGGCAATACGCAGCAGCATCGAAAGGCTGACGCCGAAAGAGCCTAAGCGATCCGGCAGTGGGGCATATTATATATGCCCGAATATAGGGTGTCGGAGATTTGTTATGCGGCGGGAGCAGGCGCACGGGAATATTGATATCCCGTGCTGCAAATGGTGCGGGCAGGCTTTGGAGTGGACGAAAGAAGGTGAAAATAATGACCGCTGAAGAATGGAAAAGGGTCGAAGAAAAGATGGACAGCGTTTTTGCCAATGTCAAGCTGAAAATCGACGGATACGAGGTTACACTGTGTGTTGCCCGCTCAAAAGGGCTGAAGCTTGATATAGCTGTATATGTAAACGGCTATATCAAAACGGCTGATGTCATCAATGACACGGAAATCCGCAGGCGTTTTTATAACAGGCACGTTAAAAGTCTGCTTACAGCTAAGGATAAAAAAATGCTGAAAGGTATATCAAAGGCTAGAAGAAAGGAGATCGAGGACGGTGCGTCATACGACTGGTATGAACCATACTGGCAGTCGTTTAGGTCGCTTAAGAGGCATTTGATAAAAAACAACGCATCTATTGAGCTTATGGATGATGAGGTGATATAGTGGCGGGGCGTAAAAGCAAGGTCGCTAAGCTTCTTCCCTGTCCGTTCTGCGGCGGTAAGGGCGGCATAATAAAGAGCGGGACTGCCCGCAGCGTTTCCGTTGCGGAGGCTGAGGAGCTGGCGGCTAAGATGGCGGCGTTTAAGGACGTGCAGAAGGATATGGGATTTTCTCCTGTCGGGGAATTCAGAGAAGGAGTGGCAAGATGAAAAGTATTCTGAGAGTGAAATGTGATTTCTGCAAGAATTGGGTTTACATAGACGGAAAACACAAGGCATTGGGCTTTGTGCTTAAAACCGGAAAGACTATAAACGCCTGCATCGACTGTATTTGCAGAATGGGCAATTTTGTCGAGAACGGTAATGATGAGGCTATTGAGGAGATGTATCGCTATGCGGGAATAACGGAAGAGGAGAGGAGAAGATGATGAGCAAGCACACAGTTTCCGTATATGACATGATACTGGGGCTTGAAAGCGGCGAGGAATATCCGCTGCGTGCCCCGGGTGGGTATCCGGATGGCATTCCTTCGCCGCCTTTCTGTATGCCTTTTTGATCGTCTCCTGGCTGTCTTTCGGAGAAACGCCCAACACCTTATATGGATTCATCTTCCGTAACCCTCTGTTCGTAGAAAAGGCGCAGATTGTCCTTACTATATACTGACAATCTGCGCCCTGTTATTATGCCGAATAGTTTCCTTCTACTGCCACA
>USNJ01000102.1 GCA_900556055.1 uncultured Ruminococcus sp. | reverse complement strand
CTTTAGAGAGAAGATAGCGGTAGCTCTCCTCGGCATCGTCCACAGCACCGGGGAAGCATGTCTCCGGCGCGAGACGGTACGCGGAGCAGAACACGCGCACAGCGCACTCCGCCGCGAGCGTCGAGGCAAAGCCCTTGGCGTAGTCAAGGTCGCCGCAGGTATAGCCCCCGCCGTGCAGATAGAGGATGACGCCCGGGCGGCGCTCCTCCTTGGGGACGACCCATGCGCCCTCGAATTTATCAAAGCTATGATCCTGAACGATAACGTCGTGCCGATGTATGACCTCCATCAGCTCGCCAAGCTTGTCCTGCCCCTTTCGCGTGACCTCCAGAGAGCAGTTGGCGACAAAGGGCTTGAAAAAATTGAGCTGCGACCTGATGAGTTTTGCAGAAAGACCCATTGAATAAACCTCTTCAATCAAATGCGTTTGCCATATTTATCATCGAATTATAGCAGAAATAGCTGTGCATATCAATATGCTATGCGCAAGCGTTAATCGAATGTTAACGAATTTATTGTTGCGAACGGCATGTTTTATGATAGAATGAGTCACGAGTATATACACGGGGAGATAAAAAATGCGCTGGTATGAGCTGAACAAAACACTGACCGCCGTTGAACGCGAGCCGGACGGGAACGCCGCGGCGGTTCTTCTTCTGACCTCGGACGAGCTTTCGCACTGCGCGCCCGTCGCCGGGCTTGAGCGCACGCTGCATCATACGCCCTCGGCGCGCGACGTAAAGGTCTGCAAGGCGGAGGTCCGCTCGGACTGCCTTGCCGGCACGCTCGTCGTGCCGCAGTCGTGGAAAAACGGGGAGGCGCTGCACTGCGGCTATCTCGTGACGGCGCGGCGCGTCGTCCTTGTGGACGATACGGGCGTTGTCGAATCCCACCTGAAGCATATCATGCGCGAAAAGCACGCGGTGAACGGCGGCGTGGGGATGTTTATCTGCTGCTTTTTTGAAAATCTTATTGCAAAGGATCTCCACCATCTTGAGGAGATAGAGGACAGGGCGCAGGAGCTTGAGGACGAGGTGCTCTCCGGCAGGCTTGACGCTTTCAACACGCCCATGACGGAGCTGAGAAAAGAGACGATGGCATATTTTCGCTATTACTCCCAGCTTGACGACGTCGCCTGTGAGCTGCATGAGAACGAAAACGGCTTTTTCACCGAGAGCGAGCAGCGGCATTTCCGGCTCTTTGAGGAGCGCGTGATCCGTCTGCGCGAGGAGGCGCAGCTTCTGCGCGAGTACTGCACCCAGCTTCAATCCATGTTTCAGGCGGAGATAGATATACGGCAAAACCGCATCATGAAGATACTCACCATCGTCACAACGGTTTTTCTGCCGCTGTCGCTGCTCGTGGGCTGGTACGGGATGAACTTTGTCGGCATGCCGGAGCTGACATGGAAATACGGTTATCCTGTCGTGATCGCGGCGAGCGTCGCCGTGGTCGTCGTCAGCCTTTTGGTGTGCAAGAAGAAAAAATTCTGGTAAGCACAGAATACGGCGGGAATCAAAGAAAACTATGAAAGCCATAAAAACCGCCGCACCGAGACGTGAAAATCTCGGTGCGGCGGTTTTATAACACGGTTTTTACCCCATCGTAACGCTTACGCTCACCGTCTCTCCGGGGGCGGCGGGGGAGACGATATGGCTTTGCTGCACTATGCCGTTGACGGACAGCTCGCGTATACCGTGCTGGACGCCGGCAGAGTTATCGACCGTGATAACATACGTTGCGCCGCGAAAACGGCGCGTCACGGCGTATCCGGCGAGCCGCGACGGAATACACGGCTCGATCTCCAGCCCGTCAAGCGTTGGCTTTATGCCGAGTATGCTCTGGCTGATGCTGACAAACGACCACGCCGACGTACCGGTCAGCCAACTGTTTTTCGCCTCGCCGAACGCGGGGGCGTCCTTGCCTGCGATCATCTGAGCGTAAACGTAAGGCTCGGTTCTGTGCAGATCGGAGATATCCTCGAGATATGCGGGAGCGATCTTGGAATAGTACTCGAATGCCTTGTCACCTCTGCCTGCATAAGCTTCAGCGCAGATGATCCAAGCATTGTTATGGCAGAATACGCCTGCGTTTTCCTTATATCCTGCGGGATATGTGGAGATCTCGCCGTATTCGATGTAATACTTTGTGAATGCGGGGTTGTTAAGAACAAGACCGTAAGGGCAGTTCAGATACTTATCAACGCTGTCAAGAGCCTTGATGCCTGCGCCAACGTCCTTGCCGACATCGGACATTACCATGAAGCCCTGAGGTTCGATGAAGATCTTGCCTTCCTCGCACTCCTTGGAGCCCATCTTCTTGCCGAAATCATCATAAGCACGGATAAACCAGTCGCCGTCAAAGCCGTACTTCATGATGTTGTCCTTCATTGTGTCGATAGCAGCCTGTGCCTTTGCAGCACCTTCTGCATCGCCCTTGTACTTGCAGAGATCAACGAATGCGGGGCCTGTGTATGTGAACAGACCTGCAACCATCAGAGATTCAGCGATCTTGCTGTACTTGTCCTCACCGTACTTAGGAGATGTGGAGGTCTGGAAGGACTCACCCGGCTCGGAAGAGAAGCAGCTAAGGTTGATGCAGTCGTTCCAGTCAGCACGCATTGCAAGAGGCAGACCGTGAGGGCCAACGTTTGTGCATACACGGTAGAAGCTCTGCTTCAGGTGGTGCATCATAGTCTGAGCCTTGCTCTCATCATTATCGTAAGGAACCATCTCGTCGAGGATTCCGTAGTCGCCTGTTTCCTTGATATATGCGGAAACGGAAAGGATCATCCACAGCGGATCATCGGAGAAATCGCCGCCGATCTCGTTGTTGCCCTTCTTTGTAAGAGGCTGATACTGGTGATAGCAGCCGCCGTCCTCGAACTGTGTGGAAGCGAGGTCGATAAGACGCTCTCTTGCTCTGTCGGGGATCTGATGAACGAATCCGAGAAGGTCCTGGTTGGAGTCACGGAAGCCCATTCCTCTGCCGATGCCGCTCTCAAAGTAAGATGCTGAACGTGACATATTGAATGTAACCATGCACTGATACTGGTTCCAGATGTTGACCATTCTGTTCATCTTGTCATCGGGAGTCTTAACGGAATACTTGGAGAGGAGATCATTCCACATCTTCTTATTTTCTTCAAATGCAGCATCTACCTTCTCAACAGTATCGAACTGCTTGATCATAGCGTATGCCTTGTCCTTCTTCATAGAACCGTCGGCATTCCACTTGTCAGCACCGTTCTCAACATATCCGAGAATGAATACGAGAGACTTTGACTCACCCGGCTCAAGTGTGATATTCAGGCTGTGGGAAGCAATAGGAGACCAGCCGTCAGCCTTGGAATTCTTTGACTTGCCTGCCATTACAGCATCAGGATTTTCAAAGCCGTTGTAAAGACCCATGAAGGACTCTCTGTCACAGTCGTATCCGTCGATAGCACTGTTTACGGTATAGAATGCGAAGTGATCGCGTCTTTCCTTATACTCAGTCTTATGGAACAGAGTTGAACCCTCGACCTCAACTTCACCTGTGTTGAAGTTTCTCTGGAAGTTTGTGGAGTCATCCTGAGCATTCCAAAGACACCATTCGATGAATGAGAACAGTGTAAAGGTTTTCTTCTCAGAGCTTTCATTTGTGAGAACTACCTTCTGGATCTCGCCCTTGTAGTTCAGAGGAACGAAGAAGGTTACCTCAGCCTTCAGACCGTTGGACTTGCCTGTGATAATAGTATAGCCCATACCGTGGCGGCACTCATAGGAATCGAGATCCTTCTTTACAGGGGACCAGCCGGGGTTCCATACATTGCCGTTCTCATTTATGTAGAAGTAACGTCCGCCCATATCAACGGGGACATTGTTGTAACGGTAACGTGTAATTCTTCTGAGACGAGCGTCCTTATAGAAGTGATAGCCGCCCGCTGTATTGGATATCAGCGAGAAAAAGTCCTGTGTTCCGAGATAGTTGATCCAGGGATAAGGAGTTTTCGGGGATGTGATAACGTATTCTTTGTTTGCGTCGTCAAAAAATCCAAATTTCATTAACCTAACCTCTTCTTTCAAAGATTTATGCGAAAAAGCAGACAGACTCATCCGCATTTCAGTTCAATTATACAATATTAAACGTTTAAATACAAGGGGTTTTTGAAAATTCACATAAAATTTTTATTCCCGATTTTCGGCGATATGCACAAAAAGCAAAAATTTGAGAATGCCACCGACTGCAAATGTCTCTGGCGTATATAAAAAAACCGCTGTTTTCATGACGCAAACAGCGGTTTTTTTCACATTCTCGACTTTTTCAGCACCTCAGCGGCAAGATAAAGCGAACCGCAGACCATCACAAGTCCGTCCTCGCCTGCCATCCCCCTCGCCTTTTTCAGGCAGTCCTCAATAGTTGAGTAATAGGCAATCTTGAACATATTCTGCAGCTTTCCCGAAAATACCGATTTCGGGTGAAATCCGTCAACGCAGACCGCACCGTCTGCATACGGGATTATCTCCTGAACGGCATGCTCATAATCCTTTTCCTCCAGCATTCCGATAACAAGCACCTTGGGATAAAGCGGTATGCCTTTGACAACATTCGCAAACGCCCTTATTCCCGCAGGATTATGTGCGCCGTCAAGTATCGTCAGCGGTTTTGTTCCGATTATCTGGCATCTCGCTGTGACCTCGGCAGTCCGTATACCGTCATAGACATTCAGATCGGACAGCGAAAATCCCTTTTCACGCAGGACATGGAGTGCTTCGATCGCCGTCACTGCATTTATTATCTGATGCGAACCCAACATTTTCGTGAGATATGACATATCCTTATATCTGAACGAATTTCCGTCAAACCCGCAGTGTTCGACAGTCACCTTTCTAAGATCGGGGATAATAAGCTCATCTCCGCATATTGCCGCCCTGTGACGCACAACAGCCACAGCTTCCTCGGGATTTTCGGGAGCCATAACTACCGTACTTCCGCTCTTTATTATGCCCGCCTTCTGCACGGCGATCTTATCGACAGTATCTCCGAGAAGCGCTGTATGATCGAGAGAGATCGACGTTATTACCGTCACATACGGCGCATTTATAATGTTCGTGCAGTCCAGCAGACCGCCTACGCCTGTTTCCAGCACGACAACATCACAGCCGACCTGCTTGAAGAAAAGGAACGCTAGTGCGGTGGTTATCTCAAACTGAGAATAGCCCTCGTCCTCACGGAAACGTATGGCGTTGACTATCTTCGGGATTATCGAGCAGATCTCATCATCAGTGATATTTTCGCCGTTGACACGGATCCTGTCATTATAGCAAAGCATGAACGGTGATGTGAACTCGCCTGTCCTGTAACCCGTTCTTATAAGTGCCTCGCCTATCATCCTGACGACAGAGCCTTTGCCGTTCGTTCCTGCGATATGCACAAATCTCAGGCTGTTCTGCGGATTTCCGAGTCTGTCCATAAGCGTCTGAAAGCGTGAAAGATCGGTCACAGGCTTTCCTGATTTCCCGAAACTGTTTATAAAATTCATTGCCTCGGATATTTTCAAGATTATCCCCCCGAAATATCATATTACAATACATCATAGCACATTTCAGAAAAAATTTCAATAGGCTATTGACAAATGTATATATATAGCTTATAATGTATATATCCAATATGTACATTGTTAGGATGTGAGCAATTGCAGATACTTATCAATAATTCGGACGGTACCCCGATTTATGAACAGATACTTCGCCAAATAAAGGAAATGATCCTTTCGGGCGAACTGAAGGAAGGCGACGCTCTCCCCTCAATGCGTGTTCTTGCACAGCAGCTGAGGATAAGCGTCATAACAACAAAGCGTGCCTACGAGGAGCTTGAACGTGAGGGATTTATTGAATCATTCACGGGCAAAGGCAGCTTCGTCAGGTCAAAAAGCTCCGAGCTTATCAGAGAGGAAAATCTGAAGATCATCGACACTTCGCTTGCCGCAGCATGTGATGCTGCCGTAAAATGCGGGATATCCGCCGATGAACTGAAAGAACTTATTGACATTATGTACAGCGGAAAGGAATGATTTTTATGGCATGTGCAAATGCGGCAGAGCTGCGGAATGTCTGCAAATCACGAAAGGATTTTAAGATCGACAATGTTTCCTTTGAACTTCCGTCAGGAACGATCACGGGATTTGTCGGCGAGAACGGCGCAGGAAAAACCACCGTAATTGAGCTTATTCTCGACATTATCAAGCGTGACAGCGGCGAAATACTTATTTTCGGAATGGATAATATATCCCACCGCACAGAGATACACGAGGATATAGGCGTGGTGTTCGACACGGTAAAATTTCCCGAAACGCTGAATGCCTGCGATCTCAGCAAGATAATGTCGGGCATATACAGAAACTGGGACGAAAGGGAATTTGTCGGCTACTGTGCAAAATTTCTCCTGCCGATCAACAAAAAATTCGCCGAGTTTTCACGCGGAATGACAATGAAGCTTTCACTTGCCGCCGCATTTTCACATAAAGCAAAGCTGCTTATATTGGACGAACCGACAGGCGGACTTGACCCCGCCGCACGAAATGAGATACTGGACATTATCCAGGAATTCGTATGCGACGATGAACACACCGTACTTTTCTCATCTCACATAACAAGCGACCTTGAGCGCATAGCCGACAGGATAGTTTTCATCAGAAACGGTAAAATAATCCTCTCCGAAGATACCATTGAGCTGAGCGAAACAAGAGCAGTCGCAAAATTCGGCGAATCGGATATCTCACGCATTTCACCCGACGAATATACGGGACTGAGAAAAACGCCGTTCGGCTGCGAAGCACTCATAAAAAACCGCCGATCGTTCGCCGAAAAATATCCCGATATAATGCTCTGCAATGCGTCTGTCGAGGATATAATCGTATTTTCAAGCAGAGGTGACTGACATGAAAGCTCTTATATTCAGGCATATGAAAGCCTGTCAAAAAAATCTGCGGTTCGGACTCATTATTTCACTTGGGATCTTTGCATTCACTTTTCTTATTTATCTCAGCACCGTATGCGGAAATCTGAAAGAAACAGGCATTGCCGAAAGCGAAGTATTCCCGTATCTGATAATTACATTTGTTGCTCTGACCGCACTTACTCCGATGATATCCGACCTTGCGGGACAGTCACTCAAAAAGGATACCGACAGCGGCTTTGACAAGTTCATGCTTGCATCTCCGATAAGCGTCAGCAAAGATGTTCTTTCGCTTTATTTTTCCATCGCCCTGATAATAGCAGGCTTTGTGATTTTATCGGAAGTTTATGTCAGTGTATTCGTGTGCATGGGCGTTCTGC
>USNJ01000101.1 GCA_900556055.1 uncultured Ruminococcus sp. | reverse complement strand
AACATATGAAATAAAATGTTGCAGAAATTGCATTGTGCATAATGCCTAATATGTTTCAACCGAAGTGTTGCTTTGCCCAAAGATTATGTACTTCAAGTTAAATTGCCAAAAAATACTAGACAAACTCATATGACTGTTGTATAATTATAAACAATAAAAAGGTGCGAAATCTTTTGAATTCTTATATGATTTAACAATATACACAAAACTTTATTTATTTTTTTCATAGCAATGAACATTCTGAATCTATTGGTGATTATGCACAACATCGGCGCAGCGGCAGAAGCATTTTCAATGAACGGAGGGGTTTTTCTTGGATAGTAATCGTGATTTGAAACGCAGGATCATGCGGTCGGTAAGTGCGTTTGCTTTTTCTGTAACTATGCTTACAACAAGCGCACAGGCAGCTTACACAGGAGATATGGGGATAACTGATATTATGAATGCCGCAGGAAGTACTTATTCAGCAAAACTTTCGGAAAAAAAGGAAAATGAGAATTCAGTCGATTCAGCTGAGTTTGAAGAATATAAAAAACGCCTTCAGGAAGAGATATTCCGTCTGGTCGGCTCGAGATATTCGCAGATATTCGGTATGGCTGCGAATTTCAGCGTTTTTGTAGAGGATAATTTTGAACCCGCAGGTTCTCTCTGCGGCGGACGCATAGCAGTCGGCGGAAGCTTCATCAACAGGACTATCGGCAGCGACTATAATGCGGGCATGACCGCTGACGGAACAGAAACTCTTTCCGGAATTATCGCAGGAAATGCTATCGGTCTTGATCTCAGCAGTCCTTCAAGACTCTATGTTATCGGCGGCGGACATTCATTTTCAGGCAAAGCGGACGAGAACAATATTTACAGCAACGTAAGTGACTTCATTGATTTTGAGGATGAATTTCTGTATCTGAGAGCATCGGCAACGCTTCTTGCTGAGCTGGGGCCTATGGATGAAAACGGATATCCTGTGTCATCGGATTACATAAACAACGGATGGAGCATTGAATTCAAGGGCGATGATCCCGACCTGAATGTGTTTACGATCACTGCGAGTGAGATAAATGAGTATCTCCGGTATTCGGGTCTTGTGTTCACTGTTCCTAAGAATTCCGCTGTTATTCTGAATATTGCGGGAAGTGAGGATCTTGATCTGTCTCCGTCGTTCATAAGATACGCAGGCAAGCAGATCGACATGAGCAACAAGGAGCTTGCGGGAAATATCATAATAAATATCCTCGATTCGTCAAATGTCACAACAAACGGAGTCAAGGCTACTATTCTTGCACCTAATTCAAACATCAAAGCAACAGCAAACCATCATCAGGAGGGACAGGTGATCGCTCATTCTCTGACAGGCGATCTTAAGATAGGTACAACTCTTTTCTCTCTTGATGCATCCAGAAAAATCGAAACGATAGTTACCGAGCATAGCATAAAGGGCAGAAAAGCCCGGAAGGATCCCGATCCGTGGCTTGACAGGGTAAATGCATTTCTTGGCATTGAGTCCCCAGAAGAAGCTGAGCCTCAGCAGGAACCAGAGCCTGTTCAGACTGAGGAGGCAGCAGATCCGAAGGATTACGACGGAATGTTTGCCGCTCTGATGGCTGCGCTTTCCGCAGCGGGTGTTGTTACGGTCGCAGAGAACGGATACTCAAAGAAGAAGTTCTCGTTCTGACGCAGCTTTCGGAGGCGGAAATGATACTGACAGTAGGGATAAAGGGGATAAAAAGTTCATCGCACAAAACGCTCAATACGATAAAGCATGACTGCGCAAAGCTTGTGCTTGATACCGACAGGGCAGCTGCGCCTGCTGTACTGACTGACGAGATAAGGTCGGGTAAGTACAGCAAAGTGGTCATATTCTGCGAAAAATACGGTCTAAGTGACAAAATAACCGCAGAGATCGCAGCAATGAGCGATGAAGGGCTTATCACTACCGATTTCTGCTGTTCGGACGCAGTGCTTTTTTTTCGATCAATGGGCTTTGGCTCATATCTCTCGTCAAATGCGGGAAAATCGTGGGGAAATCTGCTGTATTCCGCAGCACTCAAATGTGTGCGTGACGAGTGTCCGGATGTGTCGGTCATACTGCTGCATATCCCGAGGATAGATAAAATATCCAATAAAAAAAGGTTTATGGAAGCAATCGAAGGATTTCTTGACTATATTGAAGATAAACAGGATCTTACAGTCTGATTTGTAAGGTCCTGCTTTTTTTACAAAAGGTTTACGCCCTGCGCTTTAAATGTCCCGCTTTTTGTTGTATTATAAAATTTATTCTTTAAATGAAAGGACGTTTATAAAAATGGAAAATGCAGATGCAATTGAAACCATACAGGAGGATATAACTCAAGGGGTATCATTTCTGTCCAAAATATGGGACAATATACTGAACTTTCTTCCGACTCTGATTTTTGCACTGATAATATTCATCGTCTGTGAGATAGTGATGAAAATTGTCTTAAAGATCGTTGACAGGGGAGGAAAGTCAGGAAAGATCGACAAAACCATCTTCAAATTTCTGCGTTCGCTGATAAATATTTCAATGAAGTGCATAACAGTTGTGACCGTCCTTTCCGTCCTCGGTGTGCCTATGACATCGATAATCGCAGTTATCACAACAGCAGGCGTTGCAATAGGTCTTGCTCTTAAGGACAGCCTCGGAAATATCGCAGGCGGATTTCTCATAATGTCAACAAAGCCGTTCAAGATCGGCGATTATGTATCATTCGGCGGTGTTGAAGGAATCGTTGAAGAGATAGGCATCGTCTGCACAAAGATAAAAACCAACGATAACAAGGTGATCCATTGCCCGAACGGAAGCGTGTCTACATCTACTGTCGTAAATTACAGCGAGGAGCCGCACAGACGTGTCGATCTGCAGTTCAGCATTGATTACAGCTGTGATTTCCACAAAGCAGTGAAGGTTATCAGCGAAGTGATCGCCGAAAACAGACTGATACTGTCCGACCCCGCACCTTCAGTGAGGATGCTGAGCCACGGCGAAAGTGCTATCGTGATCTCAGCAAAAGTCTGGGTGAACACCGAGAATTACTGGGATGTTTACTTTGACATGATGGAGCAGGTCAAGGAAGAGTTCGACAAGAACGATATCACGATCCCGTACAACAAGCTTGATGTC
Organism: uncultured Ruminococcus sp.; assembly: GCA_900556055.1. Lineage (GTDB taxonomy): Bacteria > Bacillota > Clostridia > Oscillospirales > Ruminococcaceae > UMGS1889. The sequence continues at coordinate 4,351 of USNJ01000101.1, read as the reverse complement.
AACATCGTTAAATAAGAAAAACGGCATTTCGTTACGAAGTGCCGTTTTTATCATATTTTTGGATATTTTACCTGAGCGGTATGCGTATCTTTCGTGATATGCAGCCGCTTTTTATTTGATACGCAGCTGTGTGCAGTCCGCGCTCACGGGGATATCGCCTGATTCATGCTTTGAGTCCCGCGCTGTTACATTTCATCAACGAGCTGAGCCATATCATAAAGTCCCGCGGGCTTGTCAGCAAGGAAAACAGCGGCATTTACAGCGCCGACAGCAAATACTTCCTTGGAATTAGCCTGATGGGAAAGTGTGATGACCTCATCACGTCCCGCAAAAATAATGTCATGCTCTCCGACGATAGTGCCGCCTCTGATGGAGTGCATACCGATCTCATTGTGTTCTCTCTTTTTGCGTACCGAATGACGGTCATATACATACTGATACTTATCTCCGAGAGTGTCGTTGATAGCATTTGCAAGCATGATCGCAGTTCCGCTGGGAGCGTCGATCTTCTGATTGTGATGTTTTTCAACTATCTCGATGTCAAACTGATCGCCGAGTATGGAAGCTGCTGTTTTAGCCAGCTTGCAGAGAAGATTTATTCCGAGTGACATATTGAATGTAAAGAAAACAGGGATCTGTTCAGCGGCCTTTTTTATCTTTTCGATCTGTTCTGCGGAATATCCGGTAGTTGCGAAAACTATCGCAGTGCCTGTGGAAAGACCGTATTCAAGCAGGGAATCAAGTGTTGACGGGTGAGAAAAATCAATGATAACATCAGGCTTTGCGGAAAGCTCCTGAGCCTTTGTTACTATTGGGAAATCCGCATAAGGCTCAGTAATAAGATCGATACCGCCTATTACCTTGCAGTCATCGCGTCCCGAAATAACGGAGTATATAACCTTGCCCATTTTTCCGTGAGCGCCGCTGATAACAACATTAACCATAATTAACGTTCCTTTCTTTTTAAAATGCCCCGCTCCGTTTTGCGAAGCAGGGCAGGATCATGTCAGATGTAAATTACTTAACAAGACCGACTTTCTTGAGGGAAGCCTTGAGGGTCTCCTTGTTTGCATCAGTCATTTCCATAAGAGGCATTCTGAGAACGCCTGCGTTCATTCCGCAAAGGTTCATAGCTTCCTTTACGGGGATAGGATTAACATCTATAAACAGGTTGTTGATAAGTTCAAGCAGACCGATCTGCAGCTTCTGAGCCTCTGCAAAATTGTTGTCGAGGCAGTACTGGCACATATCGTGAGTTTCCTTCGGCATAACGTTGGAAAGAACGGAGATAACGCCCTTTGCGCCAAGAGACATAAGAGGAACGATCATATCATCGTTGCCGCTGTAAACGTCGATCTTGTCGCCGCATGCAGCGATAAGCTTAGCAGCAAAGCTGATGTTTCCGCTAGCTTCCTTGACAGCGCAGATGTTCTTGTGCTCGGAAAGTGTCTTGATAGTGTCAACAGCCATGCTTACGCCTGTTCTTCCGGGGATATTGTAAAGAATGATAGGAATATTTACAGCGTCAGCGATAGCAGTGAAGTGAGCGACAAGACCTCTTTGAGAAGCTTTGTTATAGTAAGGAGTTACAACGAGCAGAGCGTCAACGCCTGCAGCTTCAGCTTCCTTGGAAAGAGCAACAGCATATGCAGTATCATTGCTTCCTGTGCCTGCGATAACGGGAACTCTCTTTGCAGTTCTCTTTACGCAGTAGCGGATGCACTCGATATGCTCTTCATCAGTCATTGTAGATGATTCGCCTGTTGTGCCGCATACGATGATAGCATCTGTACCGTTTTCGATCTGGAAATCAATATTCTTGCCGAACTGCTCATAGTTGATGGAGCCGTCAGCATTCATAGGAGTGACGATAGCAACGCCTGCTCCTGTAAAGATTGTATTCTTCATAAAAAATCGATCCTTTCAATCAGATAACATTATCATTTGAGATCAATTGTGTATGTAAGCCAGCCGTCAGGTGCGCAGCTTCCGCCGATCTTGTTGTAGAAGCATCTTGCCGGGTGATTCCAGTCAAGGCATTTCCATTCAAGGCGTGCGCAGTCCTTTTCGGCGGCTATACGCTTTGCTGCATCGAAAAACATACTTCCGATGCCGTTTCCGCGCATATTTTCGTCAATGTAGATATCTTCGATATACATAACGTGCTTACCGGAAAATGTTGCGATCTTGTAGAAATAATAAGCCATCATTCCGACGGGGGAGCCGTCCTGCTCAGCGATAAGCGTGCATAGACCGTTTTCCTCGTTCAGTAGCTTAATGAGCGCATCGGGAGTGATATTGCATTTGTCACTCATTTTTTCAAATTCGGCAAGCTTTTTGAGATAGCAGATAATAAGCTCTGCATCCTTATCCGTACCTTTTCTGAGTGTGATGCTCATCAGTCAAAGTAACCCTTTGCAGCGAGAAGCTCAGCCATCAGGACAGCACCGCCTGCTGCACCTCTCAGTGTGTTGTGGGAGAGGCATACGAACTTGTAGTCCCAGATGATGTCATCTCTCAGACGGCCGATGGAGATAGCCATGCCGTTTTCAAGGTTTCTGTCCAGCTTAGCCTGAGGACGGTTATCCTCTTCAAAATAGTGGAGGAACTGCTTGGGAGCGGATGGAAGTTCAAGCTCCTGAGGAACGCCGCTGTAATTTCTCCAAGCACTGATTATCTCTTCCTTGGAAGGCTTCTTGTCAAACTGAACGAAGATAGCAGCTGTATGACCGTCGGAAACGGGAACTCTCAGGCACTGTGAGGAGATCTTGGGACCGTCTGCATTGACGATCTTATTGCCTTCGATGTGACCCCAGATCTTAAGAGGCTCCTGCTCGGACTTCTCTTCCTCGCCGCCGATATAGGGGATAACATTGTCGATTATTTCAGGCATTGTCTCGAATGTCTTGCCTGCACCCGAGATAGCCTGATATGTGCAGACCATAGCCTGCTTGATGCCGTAAGCGTCCTTCAGAGCGTTAAGAGCGGGAACATAGCTCTGGAGTGAGCAGTTGGACTTAACTGCGATAAATCCGCGCTTTGTGCCGAGTCTTTCTCTCTGAGCCTTGATGATCTCAATGTGCTCGGGGTTGATCTCGGGAACTACCATCGGAACATCGGGAGTAGCTCTGTGAGCGGAGTTGTTGGAAACAACAGGGCATTCAGCCTTTGCATAACGCTCTTCAAGAGCCTTGATCTCGTCCTTCTTCATATCTACTGCGCAGAAAACGAAATCGACCTGAGATGCGATCTTTTCGATGTCTGCGGTTGCATCCATAACGACCATATCCTTAAACTTTTCGGGGATAGGCTGTGTCATAGCCCACTTTGCGCCTACTGCGTCCTCATAGCGCTTGCCTGCGCTTCTGGGTGATGCTGCAAGCACCTTTACGTTGAACCAGGGGTGCTCTGCGAGAAGAAGGGAAAAACGCTGTCCCACCATACCCGTTGCTCCGATAATACCAACATTATACTGCTTCATTTCAATCATTTCTCCTTTTGGCATATGCCTGAAATTTCATCAAATAAAAAATCGGCGTGAAAAAATTTTTTCAGCCGATCATCATACAACGCAACAGAAATATTGACATATGGATTATTATAATGTATAATAATATGTCGATAGCTCTCCATCATATGCGGCTAAGGCATAAGTATGATGACAATTACATATCTCTTAAATATGCAACCAGAATTACAGCCCGCCCGTTAAGCCGTATCCTTCGGCGGTATTGCCTTTTGCTTCCGACATGATCGGCAGGGCTGCCTGTTCGGAGCTACTTATCTTTACCGCACCTCTATCTGATTAAGTTTATATTAGCATCTTTTTGAATATATGTCAAGAGGTTTATGCAAAAAAATTCAGGAAACTAAAAATTTTAAATAAAGGGAATGTTTACAATGATGAAAAAATCCGATTTCTATTATGATCTGCCGGAAGAGCTTATTGCCCAGACACCTGTTGAACCGAGAAATGCATCAAGGCTCATGTGTGTTGACAGGAAGAGCGGTGAGATCACTCACAAGCATTTTTATAATCTATGCGAAAATCTCAGAAAAGGTGACCTGCTCGTTCTGAATGATTCCCGTGTTCTGCCCGCACGTCTTTACGGCGAAAAGGAGGGAACCGGCGCATTTATCGAGTTCCTGCTTCTTGAACAGAAGGGCGACAAGCTTTGGGAAATACTTGTCCGTCCCGGAAAAAAGGCAAAGCCGGGAACGCGTTTTTCCTTTGGAAACGGAAAGCTGAAAGCTGAGATACTCGAAACTGTGAACGACGGAAACAGACTTGCCAAATTTGAATGTGAGGGCAATTTCTTTGCTGTCCTTGAGGAGATCGGACAGATGCCGC
>USNJ01000100.1 GCA_900556055.1 uncultured Ruminococcus sp. | reverse complement strand
CGTATTTACGTTGTTTACAGCTTTCAGCACACCTTTTCCGAGAAATCTGTCCTTATCATTGTCACGCAGCTCAAGAGCCTCGAAAACTCCTGTGCTTGCGCCGCTCGGAGCACGTCCGATACCGACAGAACCGTCACACAGCCATACCTCCGCCTCGACCGTCGGATTGCCCCTGGAATCAAGTATCTCTCTCGCCCTGACCTTTTCTATGCAGCTTTTTTTCATTATATCAGCCTCCTGACCGTTAATGAAAATAGCTTGCCCGAAAAAGTGCGGATTAACCGTTATGCGGCCTTCTTTTTCTGATCTTTTTTATGTAAAAGATAAACGATGTGACCGAAATTGCCGCTATCATTGCTATGCATACTATAAACTGCGGCGATGTCGGATCTGTAACAGCGTCGCCCAGTATAGTTGTAAGGATAACTATCGGCGCAAATCCAAGCGTTGAGCCGATTATGTACTTTTTATATGAAAATCCGAGAGAACCGAGAAGCATGCTGACAATATCGATCGGCAGGCAGTTCACCGAACGGAGTATGAACGCAAAGAACATCTCATTTTCCATGTTCAGCTCAAGAAGTTCCTCGGCTTTTTTATGCTTTTTCACTCTTGACATTACAAATTCATGCTGAGCATACCGTCCGATGAAAAACGGCACGCTTGCCATAACAACAACGCCGAGTATGTTCACAGCGATCGCTGTCGGCATCGGAAATATCGTTCCCGCCGCAATATTCAGCACAGCCATCGGAAAAAATACCGACAGCGATTTCAGCATATACATGACCATAAAAAGCAGTATCGCCAGCAGTACATTTTCAGGCGTAAAGCTTACGATATCATCGACAGTCACACCCCTGAACCATATGAAATATACGGCAATCAGCACCGCCATAACAACGAACGGCGATATCTGAACTATCCTTTTCAGTATAAGTTCACGCAGTTTGTGATCTCTTTCCATATCCATCACCGAGAACGATTATAGTACAATTAAATAAATTTTTCAAGTCGTTTTTGTGCATTTCCTGTTATTACGGGACGCTTTTTTAATAGATTTAAGACATTTTATAACGAACGTGACCGAGAAAATACCAAGCGCTATCGCTCCCGCAATGCCGAACGTCGTGACCGCACGCTTTCCGAAATCTGGCAGATCGCCATTTATGCAGGACATCATCGCATAATAAAGATTACTTCCGGGAACAAGCGGAACTATCGAAACGATAAGGAACATAGGCACAGGCACCTTCAGACGTTTTGCAAGGATCTCCGCATAAACCGTCACAGCAGCAGATGCGGCAAAACAGATAAACAGCTCTGAAAATCCGCAGTCAGAAAGAAAAACATACAGGAACTTGCAGACAAATGCCCCAAGTGCCGCCGCAAAAAGATTGGCACGCCTGATGTTATAGCGTATTCCGAGCGCAACAGCAGCCGCAAAGGAAAAAAGCCCGCTTGTGATCATTTCTCTCGTGATCTCTATCTCCAAAGCCGTCATCTCCTTTCTTCGGCAGATATCAGAAACCTCTGAATAATCCCATAGTTACGGCAACTCCCGCCGCAATTCCGACCGCAGACAAAAGTGCCTCGATAAGCGTATACGTTCCCGCAAAAAAATCGCCCGATATAAAATCCCTCGCACCGTTCGTCAGCGTAACGCCCGGAACAAGCATCATGAGCACGCCGATTATCGTTTTATCATACGCAAGCGCAAATCCCGAAATGTAAAAAAGCATAGCAACAATGACCATCACACACGCCGAAAGCAGGTTTTCAAACAGCACTCCCGCATCGGAACGTGAAGCAAAATCTTCGGTAAATCTGACGGCAAGCCCTGCAATTCCTGCAGCAGCAGCCTCACGCCAGCCTCCGCCGAAAACAAGCGCATAGCAGAAAGGCGCAGCAAAGTTGCTTGCATAAATAAGCGTCCTGCCGTATAAGGGCGACTTCCCGATATGATCCAGCCTGCGGTTTACCGTATCCGCCGACGGCTTTACGGCACATATCATTCTCGAAAGCGAATTAAGACGTGCTACTCTGTCAAGATTTACGCCCCTGTTTTGGATATTCTGAAGCTTCGTTATCGGAACTCCGTTTTCGGACACGGTTATGATAAGCGTTCTCGGAATTGCAAAAACGCTTATGTCATCATATCCGTAAGCCACGCAGATACGCTTGATGCTGTCCTCGACACGGTTTATCTCGCCGCCGCAGGAAAGCATCATCGTCCCGAAACGTGAAACAAATTCGAGAAGTTCAAGTCCTTTCATCAGATCACCATTCCGCCGTTTACTCCAAGTATCTGCCCTGTGATGAAACCCGCATTTTCCGACGCAAGGAACGACACCGCATCTGCGATATCCGCCGGAGTTCCTATCCTCGAAAGCGGAGTTTCTTCAATAAGGCAGTTTACAGTTTCTTCATCAAGATGGGAATTCATCTCTGTGTCAATAAGTCCGGGGGCAATGCAGTTTACTCTTATCCCCGACAATCCAAGCTCCTTGGCAAGTGCCTTTGTAAATCCGATAAGAGCAGCCTTTGCCGCCGAATAATGCACCTCGCACGATGCTCCGACCTGTCCCCACATAGATGAAATATTAATAATATTCCCACATTTTGCATTTATCATACCCTTGGAAAACACCTGTGAGCAGTTGAATGCACCCTTGACATTGACCGCAAAAAGCCTGTCCCACATTTCCTCGGAAATATCCGTGAAAAGGCACTGCTTTGCGATTCCTGCGTTATTTACGAGAAGAACGACGCTTCCAAGCTCACTTTTTATGCTCTCTGCCATCCGCTCGACTTCGGAACGCACGGAAACATCACATTTAAACGGCATTGCAACACCTCCGCTGCCGTTTATCCTGCGGCATACCTCCTCGGCAGCGTCCTTTGATGAATTGTAATTTACAGCTACGGCATATCCTTCGGAAGCCAGCTTTTCAGCGATCGCTGCGCCTATTCCGCGTGACGCACCGGTAACAACAGCAGTTTTCACAAGTGTTCCTCCATTCATTGACCATTTCATGTATATTATACACTATATTCCGAAACATTTCAACTGATTATGCGAAAAAAATCTCCCGAAAAGAAAAACTTATCGGGAGGAAAAATCATCCTTTGTTTATAGCGTCAAACGCCTGCTTTACATTTGAAACGGGTATCACTTCTATCGAATAATCCGCAAGATCAAGCCCTCTGAGTGCCTGCTTGGGGATTATACACTTTTCAAAGCCCATTCGCTCGACCTCTTTAAGACGCTTTGCGACCTGTCCGACCGCACGTATCTCGCCGCCCAGACCTATCTCTCCCATGGCAGTCAGCTTGTCGTTTATCGGTCTGTCCATAAGTCCCGAATAAAGTGCCAGCGCAACCGGCAGATCCGCCGCAGGCTCTTCAAGCCGCAGACCGCCCACTATGTTCACATAAACATCGAGCGTACCGAAAAACAGCCCTGCACGCTTCTCAAGCACTGCAAGGATTATGCACATTCTGTTGTAATCAAAACCTGTGCACATTCTCCTCGGCGACGGAAACCCGCTCTTCGTAACAAGTGCCTGTACCTCAGTCAGCACGGGGCGGCTGCCCTCCATTACGCAGGCAACGCAGTTTCCCGAAACATTCAGCGGCCGTCCCGAAAGCAGCATAGCCGATGCATTTTCGACCTCTTCAAGTCCTTTGTCCAGCATCTCGAAAACGCCTATCTCATTCGTTGAGCCGTAACGGTTTTTAACCGCCCTGAGTATTCGGTAGCTGAGATTTCTCTCGCCCTCGAAAAACAGCACGGCATCAACGATATGCTCCATGACTTTAGGTCCTGCGATAGCACCGTCCTTGTTGACGTGTCCGACAATGAATATCGGTATTTCCTCGCTTTTCGCCGTGCGCATGAACATATTCGTACATTCCCTGACCTGCGTTATGCTTCCCGCACTTGACGACAGGTCACGTATGCACATAGTCTGTATCGAATCGATTATCACTATCTCAGGCTTTTCGACGGATATCGCATCGTTTATCGCCTCAGCATCAGTGCTTGACAGAAGATAGAGATTTTCCGATGTTACGCCGAGACGCTCAGCACGTATCTTTATCTGCCGCATGCTTTCCTCGCCCGATACATAAAGAATAGTATGATCGTCGCCCATAAAGCTGCATATCTGCAAAAGAAGCGTCGATTTGCCTATGCCGGGTTCGCCGCCGAGCAGCACAAGCGAACCCTTGACAAGACCGCCTCCAAGCACCCTGTCCAGCTCACGCAGACCTGTTGAGTAACGAACATCGTCCTCAGTGCGGATCCCGTCTATCGCCGTGATCTTCTCCGAGAGATTTGCCGAGCGGCGCTTTGACGCTTCCCTCTGCGCCTGCGGAGATAATGAACGTGCAACCGTCTCTTCCTCGGTGAATGTATTCCATTCGCCGCACTGAGGGCATTTCCCGTTCCATTTTGATGATTCATAGCCGCATTCGCTGCATATAAAAACCGTTTTGACCTTAGCCATTTTGCACTTCCTTATTTTGTGATGAATTCGTTTATCCCCTCAAATATAGTGAATGCTACCTGCTTTCTGTATTCATCCGTTTTCAGCTTTGCAGCTTCATCGGGATTGGATAAAAAGCCGCATTCCGCCATTATTGTAGGATTTTTGCTGAAATAGCAGAGGAATAGCTCCTTGCCGCAAAGCTTTGTCTCACGCTGATTTTCGGGCTGAATATTTTCCCTGAATTTTCCCTGCATTATCTCCGCAAACCGCTGATTTTCGGCATTTGCAGGCGAATAAAACATCTGCGCGCCTGAAAACTGAGAGTCGGTGAACTTGTTCTGATGTATCGATACGCAGACCGCATTGGGATATTTGTTGAACAGTGCCAGCCTGTTATCCATGTCGGATTTCTTTTGATTTCCAATGCCCTGTATCCCGCTGTCATGAATGGAAACGTCACGCTCACGCGTTACTTCCGTCTGATAGCCGAACACCCTGCACATATCCCGCACAGAAAGCATAATGTCCAAATTTATGCCCTTTTCAGGCACACCGTCATCGGAAGAACAGCCGCCGTCCATGCCACCATGTGGAGCATACGTCTTAACCGCAGTTTTGCTTATCGCTTAAAACTTCCAATCAATAGTGATCTGCCGTTCCCCGTCCTCGCTGTATTCACCTATGTAAACTGTATCAATGAAATCATCGGCTGTCTCACGTGTCAGCGTATCAACATAGAGATACTTGTCAATTACAGCTTTCCTGTCAAGCTCACTTTCTCTTGCATTCTCTATATTCGTGATCTGCTTTTTTATGCTGTCACGCCTTTCCGTAAGCTCCGTTACAGTATCGGAAAACTTCCTGCTGATGACCTTATACTGATCCGCAGAAATGGTTTCATCAAGATAGTCCTCATACATCTTGGTGAGCTTGTCTTCTTTATCTTTGATCTGTTCTTCTATAAGATTTAATGTGTCCGTTAAAGAACCGATCTGCTCACGATGCCTGTCTGTCAATGTCAGTTTATCCGATGCACAGTATTTTCTGATGTGCAGGTTTATCTGTTCCACTAAAAAGGCTTCAAGCTGTTTGCCGCTCATAGTCTTTGTATTTGCACAGTTCATCGCACCATTTTTGTATGTGCCGCACTGCAGACCGTAGTATTTTATTGTCCTTGCTTTGTTATAATATACATCACGCTTCATCGGCGCTCCGCATACCGCACATCTGACCTTGCCGGATAACGGAGATACTGTCTGAGTTGTTTTATCAGCTCTTACACGTCCCGCTATTCGATCCTGTACCGTCTGCCACGTCAGCGGATCAATAATCGCTTCATGGGTATTCGGCACCCTTATCCATTCACTTTCAAGAGCCTTCTTTTTCCTGTGGTTCTTGTAGCTTACAAAATGGGATTTGCCCTGCACGAGCGTTCCGATGTAGGCTTCATTGCGGACTATATTGTATATAGTCGTGTATGTCCATAAACCTTTGCTGCGCTTGTTGTTCTCTTCATTGGCATTATGGAATTTGCTGCCGTTCATCTGCTTGTACAGCGTTGGATTCGGCAATCCTCTGCCATTCAGCTCAAGGACGATCGCCCTGTACCCTTTGCCCTGCGCATAAAGAGCAAATATCAGTCTGACTGTTTCCGCAGCCGCAGGATCGATCACAAGATAGTTCTTGTTTTGGGGATCAACGGCATATCCATACGGTGCAAAGCTTCCGGTAAACTGCCCCTGTTCCCGCTTATGCTGCAAAACGCTCCTGATCTTTTTGCTTGTGTCCTCGCAGTACCATTCACTTGTAAGCGCCAGTATCTGGCTCTGCTTCTTGGTACCTTCATTATCAGTGTCGATGTGGTCGATAACGCTCTTGAACCTGACTCCCCATTCCAAAAACTTGTCGTGAATGTAATGGTTGACTATCTCATTATCCCTCGCAAATCGGTCCTGATGCTTGCATAACACAAGATTTACCCTGCCGTTTTCACAATCAGCTATCATTCTGTTGAATTCAGGTCTGTTTCTGTCTGTTCCGCTGTAATCATCATCGCTGTAAATGTCGTAGATATCCCAGTTGCGTTCACGGCAAAAATCCGTCAGCATAGCTTTCTGATTTTGTATGCTTTCGCTGTCATCTCCTTTAAATCTTTTATCCCTGTCCTCATCGGACAATCTTACATAAATTGCTGCACTGATACTCATATTATTGTCACTCCTTTGCGGCAATAAACAAAAATATGGTATAGTTATCCGGATACCAAATAATTATACCATATTCTTTTTTGTTATTCAAGTATTTTATTGATCTTTATCGGCGATCGTCCGTTCATATTTTCTGTTTATCATCCTTTGAACTGCAAGCGTAACCGCTTCTTCCCTGCCCTTGTCTGAATTGGTCTTGTAATTATTTTCTGCCCTGAGTTTTGCCTTCATTTCAGTACACCTCTCTTATGTTGTTATATTTATGATCATTGCTGTAAATGTATTCATATATTTCTTCCCAAACAATCAAAAAAGACCGTTATCACTCGGCATACACATATGCCAAAAGATGATACGGTCAGGTAAACAGATATATAATTTTTTCTGTCAGATCATCAGATGTCAGTTATGTATGCTTGTCGAAAATGAAATGTAAAATCGGAAGATAGCCGGATAATGCACAGTATTCGTTTCGCCGTTTTGAGCAGCACTCGAAAAATGTGACTGAGTGGGTTGAAAAAGCAGCAGTAACAACTTATCCAACGTTTTCTTAGGTCAATTATTGTTTAACTTGATTTATATCATATCACACTATCTTTAAAAATGCAAGAGAAAAATCACATTTTATTAAAGTTTGTACAAAGCGCCATTTTAATCTATTTATAAATCAAAATTTACAGCAAATTGTATAAAAGCAACATTTTAAAGCTTATATCGCACGACACAATTGTGCATTTTCACGCAAAATTCGACAAAAAGTTATGTTTCCCAATATTCACAGCAGAATAATACTAACACCCC